>JALZBI010000348.1 GCA_030947565.1 Actinomycetota bacterium | reverse complement strand
TCGGGTGTAGAAGGGGATGTCAGGGAACGACGACCAGCTTCCCCCGGGTATGCCCGGCCTGGCTGTCGCGGTGGGCCTGGGCCGTCTCCTCGAGCGGGTAGGTCCGCTGGACCGGGAGGCTGACCTCACCGTCGGCGACGAGCTGTGCGACCTCCGACCAGGCCTTCCGACGCACCTCGTTGCCCGGGTTGTCACCGCCACCGATCAGGGTGATGCCGTCGGTGCCGCGCTGGAAGGCGGCGATGCTGACCACCTTCTTCGGGTCGTCGACCAGGGCCAGGGAGCTGTCCACCGCCTCGTCGTTGCCGACCGTGTCGATGACGGCGTCGATCCCGTCGGGAGCGAGGTCCCGGACGCGGCCCTGGAGGCCGGCGCCGTAGGCCACGGGCTCCGCACCGAGCTCGCGCAGGTAGTCCGCGCTGCGCTCGCTTCCGGTGGCGATGACGCGGGCGCCGCGGCGAGCGGCCAGCTGGACGACCACTCCGCCCACGCCGCCGGCGCCGCCGTGCACCAGCAGAGTGTCACCGTCCGACACGTGCGCGGTCTCGAGGGCGTGCGCGGCGGTCCCGCCGACCAGGGTGACCCCGGCCGCCTGTTCGAAGGACAGGCCGGCCGGCTTGGCGATAACGCCGTCGGCGGGAGCAATCACCTCGTCCGCATAGGCCGGCCCGGGCACCCGGGGCACGATGACCTCGTCACCGGGGGACCACTGGTCCACCCCGGCGCCGACCGCAGCCACGACGCCGGCGACCTCGCTACCCATGGTCTTGAGCGCCGCGGGGTCGCGGCCCATCATCCCGGAGTAGGACTTCCAGTCGGCGGGGTTGACGCCGATGGCGCGAACGGCGACACGGACCTCGCCGGCACCGGGCTCCGGGGTGGGGGTCTCGACGAGAGAGAGCTGCTCAGGGCCGCCGAAGTCGGTCGGTATCACGGTGCGAGTCATGAAGCGGAAACAGTGCCCAGGGGTGGGTCGATTCCCCGCGGCTCCCAAGGTGGCCTCAGGGCGAGTAGAACTGGGCCGCGGCCCAGGGCAACGCGTCCTTGACCGCTCCGGACCACACAGTGTAGTCGTGGGCCCCCGGGCGGGTGTGCAGCTCGGCAGTGAAACCCTGCGCCTTCAGCTTAGTGAGGAACGACTGCATCTCGGTCAGGATGTCCGTGTCGCCGGTGCCGGTGTCGAGCCAGATGGCCGGCCCGTTCTTGCCGTTGAGCGAGGTGATGTATTTCGACGGGCTGTTCGCGTCGGCCTTCTGCTGCCAGTCGGATCCGCCGTAGAGCGCCTGGTTCCCACCGGGGAGGGTGTCGGGCTTGGACTCCGTCTCGCCCGAGAAGTCGAGGACGACGGAGAAGACCTCGGGGTGCTTGAGCCCGAGGTTCAGGGCGCAGAACCCGCCCATGGAGAGCCCGCCGATACCGCGCTGCTTGGGGTCGACCTTCGTGCGCAGCTGGTCGTCGACGGCGGCCACGACGTCCTTGACGAGGTAGGTCTCGACGTTGCCCTGGCTGGCCGAGTCGACGCAGAGGCTGTCGCCGCTGATGGCGTTCTGGAGCACGACGGGCATCACGAGGATGACCGGCTTGCCGGAGCTGGCGACCGCGAGCGCCGACGTGGGCGCCCCGGCCGAGGTGAGCCAGTCGGTGGGCTGGCCCGGGTTGCCGTGGGCCAGGATGATGACGGGGAAGTGAGCCCGGGCGTCGGTGAAGTACTGGGGCGGCAGCCACACCTTGGCCTCGTAGGAGCCGAAATGCGACTGCGTGTCGGGAACGGTGATGCTGGTGACCGCGCCGTTGGGCTGAGGCGTCAGCTGCGCTCCGGACGTCGTGGCCCCTTCCGCAGTGGGGTAGGTGGGGATGCCCAAGAGGTCGGCCATGTTGTCGAAGTAGGCGAACTGGGTGTTGACGTAGTCGGCCCCGGCCGCGAGTCCGAAACCGACGAAGAGCGACAGGCTGAGGATGCTCCACACCTTGTGCCTGCGCCAGGCGAGGATCCCGAGCACGAGGAAGAACACGCCGACGGCGCTGATGACGAGGACCGGCCCGATGCCGACCAGCGGTATGCCGGCGAGGATCTTCTCCACCGGGCGGCTCCTTCACGTCGTGGACGGACCGGCCGCGACGTCGACGAAGCGGTCCGCCCCGCCCAGACACCACGAACGTGCCGTCACGCTATCGAAGCGCGTGACTTTTGCGCGGGAACCTGCGGGATTGAGGAGATAATCGAGACCTCCTGCCGGCTGCCTCGGACCAGGCCGGCCGCGGGCATACCGGATCGCGTCGGGGTCCCTCGCTAGGGTGGCGGGCATGACCCGGGGAGGTGGCTGATGGGCGGGTACGTCGTCGTGGGAGCGGTCGTCCTGGCGGGGATCCTGCTCGTCTCCGCCGCTGCGGTCGCCCGGCGCCTCGTGGCTCCCCGGGCCCCTACCCGAGCGAAGCTGACGACCTACGAGTCGGGGGTCGACCCGGTCGGCACCGGCTGGGCGCAGAGCAACGTGCGCTACTTCGTCTACGCCTACCTCTACGTCATCTTCGCCGTCGACGCGGTCTACCTCTTCCCTTGGGCGACGGTGATCCGCAGCGCCGAGCTCGGCGCGGCCAGCCTGGTCGAGATGGGCATCTTCGTCACCGTCCTCGTCGTCGGGCTGGCGCACGCGGGGCGCCGCGGGCTGCTGCGCTGGGTGTGAGATGACCGTCGACCTGCCCAGCCCCCGCGTGGGGCCCGCCCTGGAGCACGCGCCCCAGCCGATCAAGGTCGTCCTCAACTGGGGCCGGCGCTACAGCCTGTGGGTGTTCAACTTCGGGCTGGCCTGCTGTGCCATCGAGTTCATCGCCGCGTCGATGGCCCGGCACGACTTCATCCGCCTCGGCGTCATCCCGTTCGCTCCGGGGCCCCGGCAGGCCGACCTGATGGTCGTGTCGGGCACCGTCACCGACAAGATGGCGCCCGCCGTGCGCCGGCTCTACGACCAGATGCCGGAGCCCAAGTACGTCATCTCCTTCGGCGCCTGCAGCAACTCCGGCGGTCCCTACTGGGACTCCTACTGCGTGACCAAGGGTGTCGACACCATCATCCCCGTCGACGTCTACGTGCCCGGTTGCCCGCCCCGGCCGGAGGCGCTGCTGCAGGGGATCATCGCGCTGCAGGCCAAGATCGCGGGGGAGTCGGTGTCGGGGAAGGGGATCCAGCGTCGGTATGCCGGTGGCCGGCTCGCCTCGGCCGCCGAGGTCCAACGCCCGCTCCTCACCCCCAACGACTCCCACGACTCCCACGGCTCGCACGGCTCCCACGGCTCGCACGAGTCCCGCGTCTCGCACGAGTCCCGCGGCTCCCGCGGCTCCCACGTCGCCAGCGAGTCCCGCGGCTCCCGCAGCGCGGCCTCGGTCCCCGAGGCCATCCCGGGTCGCGGTGACCCGCTCGTCCGCCGGCCCGGGGACCCTGCGCCCCCCGACCC
>JALZBI010000347.1 GCA_030947565.1 Actinomycetota bacterium | reverse complement strand
GTCGAGGACGGACCGGTCGCCGAACGGGACGAGGTCGGTGGCGACGAGCGGGGCGAGACGGTTCAGGGCAGCCAACGGGGTTCCTTCGGTGGAGAGCGGACCCCCCGGGCGCAGGGGCCTCGGGCGCGGGTCGATGACGGCTCAGATCCACCTGATGCGTCCCATCATCACCGGAGGGGGTGGTGGTCTCCACCACCTCTGCGCCTGCGGGGTGCCCCGGGGAGTGTGAGGATGGTGCGGTGCTCGACATCCCGCTCGCCCAGCAGCTCCAAGCCGCCGGTCTCACCTGGGAGCCCACCGCCGGTGACCGCTTCGTGCTGCCGATCGAGACGATGACCGAGGAGATCTTCATCCTCAGCAACGTCATCGCCGACATCCACCGGTTCAGGGACGGCAACGTCATCGGCTTCAACGGCACCACCGAGTGGGCCCTCGACAGCGTCGAGCAGAACGACGTCGTCTGGCTGCCCCGTGAGGACCAGCTCCGCGAGCTGCTCGGCCCGGCCTTCGTCCAGCTCGAGCAGGTGACAGGCGGGTATGCCGTCACCGCCACCGGCCCGGGCGACGTCGAGCGGCGCTACGTCGACATCGACGCCGAACGCGCATACGCCCGGGCCGTGCTCGCCCGCCTCCAGGTCCCGAAGACCTGACCCCCAACACCGACCGGACTCACGTGTTTGTCGGTACGCGGCTCCTCCAGCCTCCGAAACCAGCAAACCCGTGAGTCCGGTCGGGGTGTGAGCCCTCAGGAGCCGTCGGGGCGGGCGAGCCGGATGGCGTCTCGTAGCGAGCCGTTCACGTCGACCGAGGCGACGGTGACGTGCGGATCGGCGCTCTCCGGGTCGGCCTGCGTCGCCTGTTGAGCGAGGGCGCGGTCCATCGTCGCCATGCTCTCCTGCGACAGCACCCACCCGAGCGGAGCGGTCACCGCGGGGAAGGTCGACTGACGCACGACGACCACCGGTTTCGGCCGCCACCCGTCGATCTGCTGGACCAGGTCGTCCGGAGCGGGTGTCGAGGCGCCGAAGAGGCTCGCCGCCCCGATGAGGCGGGCACTGTTGCGCAGCAACGCCGGGGTGTCGATGAGCGCCGCCTTGGCCCGACCGGTCGTCGTCGACGGCACCAGGACCTCCGAGGTGGGGGCGGGCGGGTCGACGACGAGGTCACCGCCGGTGCCGTTGTCGAAGTACACGACCACCGGCACGACGAGGTCGACCGGCGACCCGGACCCGCCCGGGCCGCTCGCGGCACCCGCCAGGGCGGCACTGTTGCGCCGCTGCACCTCTCGCAGCCACGACGGCGCCAGGTCGACGATGGTGGCTAGGCCCGAGTTCTCCACGTAGCCGCCGTCGACCAGCTGCTGCTCGAGCTGGCCGGCACACGGCCCGGCCACCCCTGACGGGGTCACGAAGGGGAACCGCGACGCGAGCATCGTCCCGGTGGCCGCCGAGATGGGGCCCAGGCAGTGGTCCAGGACGGTCGACCCGCCGGGGGTGCCGCCGGTGGCCCCCGCGCCCAGCGCCGCGAACAGGTCGATGGTGTGACCGGCCGGCGTCGCGGAGAAGTCACAGGTCGGCTGGCTCCCGGCTCCGAGGTCGACCTGGCTGACCCACATCCTGCACCCGTCGGCGACCCGCGTCGAGTTGAGGATGAGGTCGCCGGTCACCGCCGTGGCGCCGGACGCCGGGTCGCTGGGCAGGAAGGGCACCGACAGGCCCGACGTCTGCTCCCACGACGACTCCATCAGCCCGGCCCGGTCGAGCCAGACCAGGCCCGCCGGCTCGCGGTCCGGCACGAAGCCCGGGGATCCGAAGAACGGCACCCCGGTCGCGCTGTAGGCCGTGTCGCGGACGAACAGCCCGCTCGTCGCCGCCCCCAGAGCGTCGGGGGTGGCCATGGCGAAGGCCGCGTCGCGCGCGAGCCCGCTGCCGGCGAAGCGAGACACCGTCAGGCCGACGGCGCCCCCGCTGGCGCCACCGCCGAAGAGTCCTCTGGCGCAACGGTTCTCGGGCTGAGTCTTGGCCCAGTCGACGCGGTCGGTCTGAGGGGCCACCGCCCCGCGGAAGAGGTCGAGTCCGGCCGCGGTCCAGTAGGCCGCGCGGATCCCCCCGCCCTCGGCACCGAAGAGGAACATCGGCCGCAGCCGGTAGCTCGTCCCGCCGGCGGCGACGACGTGACCACAACCCTGCGTGGCCGCCGACCACGCGGCGACGGCATCGGTCATCGACGGTCGACCGCCGACCGGCAGCGGCGTCCCTGCGCCGGTCTCCAACCCACGGACCCCGTGGATGTCGACGTTGCTGCCGATGCCGGTGGTCACGGCGATCGTCAGCAGGAGCAGACCCGTGACCGGGAGCGACCGTAGGCGGATCCCCCTGAACCAGAAGATCTCCGGCGCCTGCTGGTCCTGCACGAGAACGACGCTCCCGCCCACGACCAGGGCGGCCGCGAGCAGGGCCAGCAGAGAGGTGGCGATGACGCCGATCCCGCCACCGAGGGCCTGGGCGAACCGGCCGACGACGAAGAAGAGCGCGATCCCCAGCACCAGGAGAGTGAGGCGCAGGCCGAGGTTGCCCTTGATCGTGACGGTCGGGGTCATGGTCGCCGTGAAGCGCCGCCACAGCGAGCCCGGGTCGAGGTCCTCGGGGGTCAGGTCGTCGTCGGTCACGAGGTCGGCCGCGCTCCGCGCGACGAACCAGGCGAGGACCACGAAGGCTGCCCCGATGACGATCGGCGCCGCCGCGCGCCAGGTGCCGCCGAGGCCGACGGCCGCGAGGGCGAGCACCGCGGTGAAGGACCGGAGCAGCCCCAGGGCAGCGATGACGATGGCGAGGGCGGCGAGCACGTCTCCCGCCACGACCGTCTTCGTCTTCTCGTCGGCCGACGGGACGCGGTGCGGCTTGACGGCGAAGTGACCGGCTGACCACCCGGTGGGGTCGACCGACAGGCGCCACCGGATGACGAGCGAGGCCACGATGATGACCAGTGGCACCGCGAGGAACGCGGCCAACCGGGCGGGCTGCAGGCCCGGCATGCTCCACGGCGGCCCGCCGCCCTGGGCGTAGATCACCACCATGGCCACGGCGATGACGCCGGGGACGAGAAACCCCAGCCGCAGGTCGGCGCGCTCCTCGGCCGCCACGCTGGCCGCGGTCCGCTGCCAGAGGCTGCCGGACCGCATCCGGCCGAGGACGAGGACGCCGGCGGTGACGACCGCGACGACGACGACGGCCGCCAGTCCGTGCAGCAGCCCCGTCCCGTCCTCCACCCACCGCCGTTGCACATCGGGCAGCTGGTCGAGCAGATCCGATCTGGCCGGCACGCTCAGGACGCCGATCGGGAGGATCGCCACCACCCCGAAGCGCTGCTTGTAGACCGCGAGAGCCCAGCCGCGGATCTGCTCGCGGGCGTCCGGCTGCCACGCCCGCCGCACCAGGAGCACCAGGACGACCAGGGTGA
>JALZBI010000346.1 GCA_030947565.1 Actinomycetota bacterium | reverse complement strand
TCCTTGCGCACGTAGACCGGGGCGCCGTACAGCTCCAGCGCCTTCTCGACCGTGACGACCGCGCGGTCCACCCCCGCGCAGTAGCCGCGCGGCGCCGCGAGGAGGACCTTCTTCACGGGGGGCACGGACATGCCGTCATCGTACGGGGGTCACCGGTTGGCCCCCCGACCCACGGCTGCTCGGGCCGCAGTACTCGCATACACGATTAAATCGCGGATCCGCATTTAATGCGGTAACCTTGGACGGGTGACCACCTCCGACGACCAGCCCTACGCCGCGATCCGCGCCAGCCTTGAAGCCGCCGCTGAGAGCCCCGACCCGGGTCAGGCCCTGCCGCACCTCCGGTCCGCCGCGGACCGGCTCACCGGGCTCATCGACGAGACCATGGCCAACGCCGTCGTCGCCGGCCGGGCGTCGATCCGGTCCGTCGGGGCCGGTGTCGGCCTCTCGGAGAACGCCGTCGGTCCACGCCTGGGCCGCACTCCCCTGCTCGCCCCGTATGCCAACGAGAGCGGTCGGGTGACCGCGGCCGGAGTCGAGCGCGCCCGCTACGACCAGGAGACCGGGCGCCCGCCGGAGCCGGCCGCCGACAACCCGCAGAGCACTGACCCCCGCCCGCCGATGCGGTTCCGGCCGCGTCGCACCACCTGAAGGAGAGTCCCATGGCCGTCCCCTCGAGCGCGGACAACACCCGTCCCGACCTCACTCACATCTTCGTCCTGCTCGACCGCAGCGGGTCGATGCAGTCGATCAAGGACGACATCGTCGGGGGGTTCGACGCCTTCGTCGCCGAACAGCGCCGCGGTGACGGCGAGTGCCGGATGTCGTTGGCCCGCTTCGACAACGAGTACGAGCTCGTCTACTCCGACCTCCCCATCGACCAGGTCGGCCCGCTGCAGCTCGACCCGCGCGGCAGCACCGCGTTGCTCGACTCGATGGGCCGGCTCATCGTCGACGCGGGGGCACGGCTGGCCGCGCTGCCCGAGGGCCGGCGCCCCGGCACCGTCGTCGTCGCCGTGATGACCGACGGGCTGGAGAACGCCAGCCGGGAGTGGACGCACCCCGCGATCAGGTCGTTGGTCGACCAGCAGACGAGCACCTACGGGTGGCAGTTCCTCTACATGGGCGCCGACCAGGACGCCGTCGAGGTGGGCGGTGGCCTCGGGATCGACGCCGCCCACGCGATGACGTGGACCCGGGGCAGTGCGGTCGCGGCCATGCAGGCAACATCGGCGAAGGTCGCCGACCTGCGCCGCGCCCGTCGGGCCGACCCGGCGGCGGCGATGCGCGCCTACACCGCCGCCGAACGACGGGAGGCGTCCGCCGAGTGACCCTAGGGTAAGGACGTGACCGCCGCAGCCGCGCTGCCCGAACGGGCCGGCGACACCAGCGCCGAGGCGCCGTGGCCGGTGCGGGTGCTCAGCCTCAAGATCGCCGACTATGTCGACAAGATGTCGGCGCTCTGGGTCGAGGGGCAGGTGGTGCAGGTCAACCGCCGCGGCACCACTGCCTACCTCACCCTGCGCGACCCCGACGTCGACATGTCACTGTCGGCGAGCATCTCGGTGCACGCCATCGCCGCGATGGGCGCCCCGCTGGTGGAGGGCGCCCGGGTCGTCCTGCAGGCCAAGCCGGTGTTCTGGCCCAAGCGCGGCACGCTGATGCTCGACGCCCGCCAGATCCGGCCGGTCGGGGTCGGCGACCTGCTGGCTCGCATCGAGATCCTCAAGCAGCGGCTGGCCGCCGAGGGACTGTTCGCCGCCGACCGTAAGCGCCCGCTGCCGTTCCTGCCCGGGTGCGTCGGTCTCATCACCGGTCGGGACAGTGCGGCAGAGAAGGACGTCGTCGAGAACGCCCGGCGCCGTTGGCCGTCCGTGCGGTTCACCGTGCGTCAGGTGGCGGTTCAGGGCAGCAACGCGGTGACCGAGGTGACCGCCGCCCTGCGCGCGCTCGACGCCGACCGAGGGGTCGACGTCATCGTCATCGCTCGCGGTGGCGGCGCCGCCGAGGAGCTGTTGCCGTTCTCCAACGAGACCCTGCTGCGGGCCGTGTCTGACGCGCTGACTCCCGTCGTGAGCGCCATCGGTCACGACGTGGACACCCCGCTGCTCGACTTCGTGGCCGACTGGCGGGCGTCGACGCCGACCGACGCCGGCAAGCGCGTCGTTCCCGACGCCCGGGCCGAGCTCGAGCGGGCCCAGCAGGCTCGCCAGCGGGCCAGGCGCGCCGTGGCTCGTCGTCTTGACCACGAGGGCCACCTCCTGCACGCGCTGCGCACCCGACCGGTCATGGCCGACCCCGCGGCGTTGGTCGTCCGTCAGCGCGAACAGGTCGTCGCCCTGCGGACGCGCGCCCGGGAGCGGGTCGTCGCCCGCCTGCACCGCGGCGATGACGAGGTGCGCCATCTCGCCGCTCGCGTCCGAGCCCTGTCACCGCAGTCCACCCTCGAGCGCGGGTATGCCGTGGTGCAGCACCGCGACGGGCGGGTCGTCGTCGCCCAGGACGAGCTGCAGACCGACGAGCTGCTCCGGGTGCGGGTGGCGCGCGGCGACTTCGGCGTCCGCACCGTCGGACGCCCCAACTAGGGTTGCCGCATGGCCAAGGCCCCCAGCAGCCCTCCCGCCGGCGGTGACGCCTCCGCCGCCGCGGTCGCCGATGCCAGTGCGGCCGCCCCGGCGTCGGAGCCGGGCCCCGAGTTCCCTGACGTCGCCGACCTGTCCTACGAGACCGCGCGCGACGAGCTGAGCGCCATCGTGGCCCAGCTGGAGGGAGGCCAGGTGCCCCTCGAGGAGGGGATGCGACTCTGGCGGCGCGGCGAGGCCCTGGCGGCGCACTGCACGTCGTGGCTCGACGGCGCGCAGCGACAGATCAGCGAGTCGGGGCCGGCTGCAGCGCCATGACGAACGTCGCGACCTCGTCGTCCGGTGCGGTCGCGGTGATGACCGTGACCAGTCCGGTCGAGGCCGCTGCCCCGGAGGGCAGGTCGACCAGGCTGGTCCGCGGCTGCGGCGAGGTCGCCTGGTAACGCGCCCAGGTGCGCCCGCCCACCTGCACCTGGCCGGTCGGCTTCCCCTCCCCCGTAGCGGCCTGGAGCCAGGCCGGGCTCGAGGTCTTGGTCTGGCGGATGGCGACGTAGCCGCCCTGTGGGGTGGACCACCCGCCCTGCCAGGTCGGCAGCCCGTCGGTGCTCGCGGCATACCGGGCGTTGGTCGCCTTCCACCCCGACGGGAGGCCGACGGGCGCGGCGAAGGGGAGCCCGGCCTGCATCGCCGCGTCCGCCACGACCGAAGCGGCGTCGACGGGTGGCTGGGTGATCCCGGTGGTGCGCGGCACGATCGCCACGAGGACGGCGACCATTCCCAGGATGACGAGAAGTGAGCGGACCATGTTGCCGCTCGAGCCCATCGAGTAGCGGCTGGCCGGCGCGGCGGCCACCGGCGCTAGGGTCTCCGGGCTCCG
>JALZBI010000064.1 GCA_030947565.1 Actinomycetota bacterium | reverse complement strand
GCTCCGGACTAGCGAACGTCGACGAGGTCGACGACGAAGATCAACGTCTCGCCGGGCTTGATCGCGGCCCCGGCGCCCCGGTCGCCGTAGCCGAGGTGCGGCGGGATGGTCAGCCGGCGTCGGCCGCCGACCTTCATGCCCACGATGCCCTGGTCCCAGCCCTGGATGACCCGGCCCTGGCCGAGCGGGAAGTCGAGCGGTGCACCGCGGTTCCACGAGGCGTCGAACTCCTCGCCGGTGGAGAAGGCCCATCCGGCGTAGTGGGCGCTCACCGTCCGCCCGGACGTGGCTTCGTCACCGGTGCCGTCGATGAGGTCCTCCACGACGAGATCCGTCGGGGGCTCGTCGCCGGGGAAGTCGAGCTCGGGCTTGCTGCGCTGGGGGTCGAGGGCCATGGCCCCAGTCTGCCCCCTCGCCGGGGTCACGAGGTCAGAGGCGGCGGGGCTCGATGCGGGTCTCGATGACGCCACCGCCCGGCGCCCGCTCCACCCGGTATGCCGCCTTCCCTGGATGCTCGCTCAGCGCCTCGACGAGCTCGGCGCCCCGGTAGAGCAGCCCGACCCCGTCGTCGGTGGCGTACCCCGGCGGGATCGTGCCGTCCCCGACGAGGCGTTGGTAGACCGGCCGGCGCTGGGGCTCGGAGTCGTAGTGGACCCCGTTCGACCCCGGCAGCAGTCCCAGACCGTTGGTGACCGGTTGCAGGTCAGGACCGAACGAGTCGGTGATGCCGGCCTCGTGCCAGCAGATCGACCCGGCGGACACCCCGGTGAGGACGATGCCGTCCTCCCACGCGGCCCGCAGGGCGATGTCGACGGCGTGGAGCCGCCACATGGCGAGCAGCCCGGCCACGCTCCCGCCCCACACCCAGACGACGTCCTGCTCCCTCAGGTGACCCGCGACGTCAGCGATGTTGGGCATCGGGAACAGCGCGAGGTGGGAGGCCTGGTAGCCGGCATACCGGGCGGCGTCGTAGAACGCCTGGATCACCCACGGGTTGTCTCCCGTGGCGGTGGCCAGGAAGCAGACGCGGGGCGCCCGGCCGGTCACCCCGGCCAGGTCGACGGCGTGCGTCGTCAACGGCCCGACCTCGAACCAGGTGCGATCGCCGTGCACCCACCCACCCGAGGTGGCGAGGATGGTGGGGGCGTCGGCGGGCACGGCGGATCGGGTATGCGGGCTCGGCCGGTTCAGCCCGCGTCGAGGATGTCGACGACGAAGACGAGCGTGGAGTTGGCCGGGATCTTGCCGTTGGCCTGCGCGCCGTAGCCGTCGGCGGGCGGGACCACGAGCAGCACGCGCGACCCGACCTTCTTGCCGACGAGCGTCTTGTCCCAGCCCGGGATGACCTGGCCCTGGCCGATGACGAAAGTGGCGGGCGACTTGCGCGACCACGACGAGTCGAAGACGGTGCCGTCGCTCCAGAGTGCGCCCGTGTAGTGCACCGTGATCGTCTGGCCGGCCTTGACCTCCGCGCCGGCGCCGTCGACGAGGTTCTGGCTGACCAGGGTCGTGGGCGCGTCCGTCTTGGGGACGGTGATGGTCGGGCCCGCGGCGGCGTCGAACGTCACGGTGGGCTGTCCCGCGACCGGGGGCACGGCGGTTCCGGTGGCCTGCGAGAGCGGCCGCCGGACGGACACGACGTCAGCCACGACGACGAGGTCGTCGCTGCCGGAGATCCCCGCCTCGGTGCGGCCATTGGTGCCGAACGCGTCGACCGGCGGGATGGCATACAGGATCCGCGAGCCGGCCTTGACCCCCGTGAGAGCGGTCAGCAACCCCGGAATGGTGCTGCCGGTGCCCGACAGGAGGAAGGACGCGGTGTCCTTGCTGTCGAAGTTGCTGTCGAGCTGCTTGCCGTCCTTGCCCAGGAAGAGGGCCTGCCGGACCGTGACGTTGCTGCCGTCGCTGCTCTCGTCGCCGGTGCCCTCCTTCAGGGTCTTCACCGCGGTCGAGGTGACCTGGACCGGCAGCGGCCCGAAGGTGACCTTCGGCGTCACCGCCGGGTCGTCGCCGCTGACCGTGATGGCGTCGAGCACCGCCAGGTCGGCCGCGGTGTTCAGCGGCTTGTGCACGGGGTTGGTCGCCGAGCCGGAGCCAGTGGTCGGCGTCGGGCCCGCCGTGGTCGCTCCGCCGCCGGCCGCCCCGGAGCCGGACGAGCAGGCTGAGAGAGCGGGGACGAGCAGCACGGAGAGTAAGGCGGCGGCAACGGCCGCGCGACAAGGGCGCACGAGAAGACAACCTTCGATGGGGGCGCAAGAGGAACGGACACTGTAACCCGGTGGACTGTGGCCCCCGCCCAGCGACGAGGTCACATGCTGTCGATGAGCCGGGCGACCCGGGAATCCTCTGAGGCGAAGGGGTCCTTGCAGAGCACGGTGCGCTGGGCCTGGTCGTTGAGCTTGAGGTGCACCCAGTCGACGGTGAAGTCGCGGCGGTGCGCCTGGGCGGCCCGGATGAAGTCGCCGCGCAGCTTGGCCCGGGTGCTCTGGGGCGGGCGGACCTTGGCGTGGAACGTCTCCACGTCACTGCACACGCGGGCGGCGAGGCCCCGACGCTGCAACAGGTAGAACAGGCCGCGCCGGCGGTTGATGTCGTGGTAGGCCAGGTCGAGCTGCAGGACCCGCGGATCCGACAGGGACAGGCCGTTCTTCTCGATGTAGCGAGAGATGAGGCGGTACTTCATGATCCAGTCGATCTCGGTCTCCACCGCCGCCAGGTCTCCGGACTCCACCGCGTCGAGGGTGCGCCCCCAGAGCTCGAGCACCTGCTTCTGGATCGGCGCGGTCAGGCCTTCGCGGTCGACGAACGTCAGGGACCGCTCGTAGTACTCACGCTGGATCTGCAACGCCGAGAGCTCTCTCCCGTTGGCCAGGCGTACGGTCTTGCGACCGGTGATGTCGTGGCTGATCTCGCGGATCGCCCGGATCGGGTTCTCCAGGGCCATGTCTCGCATGACGACGCCGGCTTCGATCATCCGCAGGATGAGGTCGGCCGAGCCCAGCTTGAGCAGGGTCGTCGTCTCGGACATGTTCGAGTCACCGACGATGACGTGGAGCCGGCGGTACTTCTCGGCGTCGGCGTGCGGCTCGTCGCGGGTGTTGATGATCGGCCGGCTGCGGGTCGTCGCCGACGAGACGCCCTCCCAGATGTGGTCGGCGCGCTGGCTGACGCAGAACTTCGCCCCCGCGCTGCTCGTCACGACTTTGCCGGCGCCACAGGTGATCTGGCGGCTGACCAGGAAGGGGATGAGGACGTCGGAGATCTTCTGGAACTCACCGGCGCGACCGACGAGGTAGTTCTCGTGGCACCCGTAGGAGTTGCCGGCCGAGTCGGTGTTGTTCTTGAACACGTAGATCTCGCCCGGGATCCCCTCCTCCGCAAGGCGCTGCTGCGCATCCTCCACGAGGCCCTCGATGATCCGCTCCCCCGCCTTGTCGTGGATCACGGCGTCGCGCACGTCGTCGCATTCCGGCGTCGCGTACTCCGGGTGCGACCCCACATCGAGGTAGAGCCGGGAACCGTTGCCCAGGAACACATTGCTGGATCGACCCCAGGAGACGACCCGGCGGAAGAGGTAGCGCGCGACCTCGTCGGGAGTCAGGCGGCGCTGCCCGTCGAACGTGCACGTCACGCCGTACTCGTTCTCGATCCCGAAGATCCGCCGCTCCATCCACCAACTGTATGCCGCGGGCGTGCGCCGTCAGCGAACGCCGGTGTCCGCGCCGCACCCTTCCTGGCACAGTCCCTGGGTATGAGTGGCGCGCACCGCATCCTGGCTCTCGGCGGCACCGCCTGGCTGGGGGGCGAGGTGGCCCGTCAGGCCCTCGCCGCCGGCCACGAGGTGACCTGCCTCGCCCGTGGCCAGAGCGGGTCCGTGCCCGCCGGCGCGACTCTGGTGCGGGCCGACCGGACCGAGCCCGACGCCTACCGGGAGGTGACGACCGATGACTGGGACCTTGTCGTCGACGTGTCCCGGCAGCCTGGGCAGGTGCGGACGGCCGTCGCCGCGTTGGCCGACCGCGCCGAGCACTGGGTCTTCGTGTCGACGGGCTCCGTCTACGCGGACCATGCGACGGCGGGCGCCGGTCCGGATGCGGAGCTGCTGCCGCCTCTCGATGGTGACACGGCGAGCGTCGAGGACTACGGCCCGGGCAAGGTCGCCTGCGAGCGACTATGCCGGGACGCCCGGGGGGACGACCTACTCGTCGCCCGCAGCGGGCTGATCGCCGGCCGCGGCGATCCCAGTGACCGGTTCGGCTACTGGCCCGGTCGGTTCGCCCTTGCCTCGCAGGACGGTGGCCCGGTGCTCGTACCGGCGCGGCTGGACCGGCCGGCCCAGCTCGTCGACGTCGTTGACCTGGCCGCCTGGCTGCTGAGTGCGGGGTTGGGCGGCGTCACCGGCACCGTCGACGCCTACGGTCCGCGGCGCGTTCTTCGTGACGTGCTCGACTGCGCCCGTGACGTCTCGGGGTTCTCCGGCGAGACCGTCGCCCTGTCCGACCAGGCACTGCTAAGGGCGGGAGTCGTCGAGTACATGGGTGACCGATCGCTGCCGCTGTGGCTCCAGGACCCGGCCTGGGCCGGCTTCAGCGACCGTTCGACGGAGTCCGCCGAGGCCGCCGGCCTGCGTTCTCGTGACCTCGATGCCACCCTGCAGGACGCGCTGGCCTGGGAGCGCGAGCTGGGCTTGGCCCGCACCGGTCGGAAGGCCGGGCTGGACCGTGACGACGAGCTGGCTCTGGCCGCTGTCGCCACTGCTCGCCGCGCCTGACGGTCTCGGCCCGGCCATAATGGGCAGGTCCGGCAGCCTGCGGCGACCAAACCGCAGCGCCACCCGCGTCGAACCCTTGATCGGTGTCCCGACCGGATGCCGGCGAACCGAGGGGGGACCCACCATGATCGAGACGCCGCAGTTCCGCACCGTCCTGCGCGGCGCCGACCCTGAGCAGGTCGCTGAGGCTCTGAGGGAGCTGCAGACCTCGCTCGTCGTGTCTCGGCGGGCCGCCGCCGACCGCACCATCGAGCTCAGCCGACTGCAGGAGGAGCACCAGACCCTCCAGGCCGAGCTCCAGGCAGCGCAGCAGCGCCTGAGCGAGCTGGAGCAGGCGGGTGGACCAGTGCAACCCGAGGCGACCCGCCAAGGAGGGGGCCACGGCTACAGCGACCTGGGTGCCCGGATCGGGTCGATGCTCAGTCTGGCCGAGGAGGAGGCGACCCAGATTCGCTGGGCCGCGGAGCAGGACGCGGCGCAGCGGCGCGACCAGGCGGTGCGTGCCCTGGCGGTCGAGCTGGACGCCGTGCAGGCCCGCCTCGACGAGACCGTTGCCCGCACGGCCGCGTTGGGCGACGAGCTCGACCAGCGGCGCGCTCGAGCCGACGAGGAGCACGGGCGGATACGGGAGCACGCCGCCCAGGAGGCAGAGCACATCCGTCAGCAGGCCCGCTCCGACGCTGCCGCCCTCAACCGTCAGGCCGAGGAGCAGCGCGCCGCCGCTGTCACGCAGCGCGACGAGATTCACCAGCACCTGGGCCGGATCGTGCAGCTCATCAGTGGGGTCCTGGAGGGCCAGCCCGAGGTGACGAGCGCGACCACACCGGACGAGCGGAGGTCCGACCCAGGCAGGGAGCGGGCGACCGGTCTGGAGCCCACCGTCGACGACGTCACGCCCCAGCCAGAAGGAGCCCAGGAAGCGCAGGAAGCACAGCGCCCCCGGGGGACGGCTGCGGACGCCACCATCCCCGACGCCACCCACCCCCACCGCGGCCAGGGGGGAGTCGGGGGTGAAAGCAACGACCGGGACCACCAGAACACCCGGAACGGTCACGAGGAGGTGTCGGGGCGCAGGCGGCCCGACGGGCGCCCGGTGCCTGGCTCGGCCCGGCCGGCCGACGCGACGCAGGTCTTCGAGCCCGTGCCCGCTGAGGGAGCACGGGGGCAGCAGGCGGCAGTCGGTCAGAGCCGGGAGTCTCGGGAGTCTCGGGGGTCTCGGGAGGCTCGGGAGTCTCGGCGCGAGTATGCCGACGCCGGCGACAGCTTCGCCGGCGAGCCGTGGCCGCAGGAGGAGGACGGCGCGCCGGCGCGCTGACGCGCAGCACGGGTGCCGATCACGCGCCCACCGAGGCGAGATGCCGGATAGGACCGTTTGGTCGCTGGATCCGCCGCATCAGTCGGCGGCTCAGTCCACCGAACGACAGCAGCCATGGCGATAATGAGCGGGTTTGGTGGCCTCGTTCCAAACCACTTTACCCGTGGTCTCGAACTCCATCGCCACTGACGACCGCTGGACTTCAGACCCCTGAGCCGGCGACCAGAACCCGCCGGCCGACACGCCGGCATCAGCCCGAGGGGGCCGACCCACCATGGACGAACCGCAGTTCCGCACCGTCCTGCGCGGGTATGACCAAGAGCAGGTCGCCGCTACCGTCAAGGAGCTGATGACCTCTCTGGGAGTCGCGCGGCGAGCCGCAGCCGACCGGACCATCGAGCTGACTCGGGTCACGGAGGCCAGGGCCGGGGCGGAGGCGGAGCTGGCCCGGCTCAGAGCCCAGCTGGCAGCGCCGGGAGGTGAGGCCGACATCGCCACACCGATCGAGGTCGCGCCTGTGGCGACCGCCCCGCCGTCCCGCGGGTTCGACGAGCTCGGGGCCCGCGTGTCGAGCATCCTCAGCCTGGCCGAGGCCGAGGCCGAGCAGCTGAGAGCCACGGCGGCCGACGAGGCCCGGACCATCCGTCAAGAGGCGGCCGCCGCCGCCGAGGCGCTGCGCACGGAGAGCGAGCAGTACGCCGCGCGGGTCCACGAGCGGGCCGATACCGAGGTCATCCGGATGACGTCGGCCGCCACGGCGACGGCCGACGCGATCGTCGCCCAGGCGGGCGAGCACGCCCAGGCCCAGCGGACCAAGGCCGACGAGGTCCTCGAGACGCATCGCTCCCGGGTGTCGGCGTCGACCACCGAGCTCGAGGCCGCCCTGGATGAACGCCGCCGGACCGCCGACGTGGCGCTCGCCGACAAGCGAGCACAGCACGAGGCCTGGGTCGCCGAGACCCGATCCGGGGCCGAGCGCGTCGTCGCCGCCGCCCACCAGCGGTCGGAGCAGATCCGACGTCAGACGGAGCACGAGCTCCAGAACGCGATCAGCCGCCGGGACGCGGTCCACGCCCACCTGGCCGAGGTCAACCAGCTGCTCGCCGTCCTCGAGGACGCCCTCGCCGACGCGGGCCGCATGCCCGACTCCGAGCCGGCGTCACATGACTGACCGCCGCCACCGTGACGACCCCATAGATCCCAGAGACCACCATGCGCGACACCGCGCCGACACCCCAGAGCCGACCCCGGCCGGCCGCAGGATGGACCCGATTATGACCGATGAGTACCCCGAGTTCCGCACCGTGCTGCGCGGCTACGATCCCGCCCAGGTGGAGGAGATCCTCGACGAGGTCTTCGCCGCCCTCGAGGAGGCGGTCAAGGGCGGCGACCAGGCCAAGGCTGACGTCGTCCGGCTGACGTCCGAGCACGAGCGCACCCGGACGGCCCTCCAAGGGGATCTCGAGCAGGCGCAGGCACGCGCGACCCAGCTGGAGCAGGTGGCCAGGGAGGCTCCGGCAACGTTTGAGAACCTCGGAAGCCGCATCGGATCCATGCTGTCGGTCGCCGACGAGGAAGCCTCCGAGATCCGCCGCACCGCCCGTGAGGAGGGTGAGGCTCTGCGTAACGAGGCACAGGCCGCGGCGATGTCGACCCGCACGGAGACGGACCACTACGTCGAACGGCTCCGCGCCGCCGCGGAGGAGGACGCCGCGACCATCACCGAGCAGGCCCAGCAGGCAGCCGCGGCCCTCCGCGCGGAGGCTGAGCGTGACGCGGCCGGCATACGGGAGAGGACGGCCGCGCTCTACGCCGAGGCCCAGTCGTCGACCGAGGCCCGTCGCGCCGAGCTGGACCGCTCCACCGCCGAACGCCGGCAGCAGGCGGACGCGCAGCACGCCGCCCTGCTCGCTGAGCACGAGGAGCAGCTACGCGCCGCACGGGCCCGGGTGGTGGCCGTCGAGTCCACCGCCCGGGAGCGGCTCATGCATCATGAGGAGCATCGCGAGCAGGTCCGGGCCAAGGTCCAGGAGGTGCGTACCCAGCTCACAGCGCTCATCGGTCCCGCTGCCGGCGATGGTCGCGACGAGGCGGACATGGCTGAGGAGGCGGAGGAGGCGGGCCAGGCGGTTCCCGTGGTCGCTGCCCGGCCCGCTCCCCCGGAGCCACCGGCCCAGCCCGACGATGCACCCGAGCCCGCCGATGCACCCGAGCCCGCCGCCGCAGCCGAACCAACCCTTGAAGCCCCGGTTGTCGAGACGCCCGCTGCCGAGGCATCCGACGCCGAGGCATCCGACGTGACCGGTGACGACCGCTCCGAGCCCGCTATCCACGAGCAGGAACGAGTGGCCCAGTCTGAGTCCGGGGTCGTCCCGCAGAGCGCCCGGCGTCGCCACCCTGTCGAGACCCCGGACGGCGACGACGAGAGCTTCGAGGGTGAGCCCTGGGCGCGCGAGGGCGAGGAACCGCCCCGTCGACGGTGGTCGCTCAGCTCGCGGCGGTGAATGTCAGCTCTCACGAGCCCTGAAGAGCCCTCAGAGCCGAGATCAGGGCTTGACGAGCTGGACCTCCTCCCCGGGGTGTGCGCTCCGAGATCCCCTGGGCCGATCCCCCGCCCACCACGGTCTGCGTCCACGTTCGGCGCGCACGCCGCGGCATACCGTCAGTCGTCGGCGGGCAGGACGCCTTCGATGGCGGCGACGATCTCGGGCGACTCCGGGTCGACGCCGGGTCGGAACCGCTGCACAGTGTCGCCGCCCGGTGACACGAGGAACTTCTCGAAGTTCCACTGCACGTCGCCCGCGACCCCGTCCGTGTCGGGCACAGGGGTGAGCGCGACGTACAGCGGGTGTTGACCCGCGCCGTTGACCTCGATCTTGTCGAACATCGGGAACCCGACCTGAAAGCTGCTCCGACAGAACGAGGCGATCTCGTCGGCACTCCCCGGCTCCTGCCCCCCGAACTGGTTGCAGGGAAAGCCGAGCACGGTGAACCCTTGCGCACCAAACCGCTCCTGCAGGCGCTGCAGACCGGCGTAC
>JALZBI010000063.1 GCA_030947565.1 Actinomycetota bacterium | reverse complement strand
GTGTGACGCTTGTGGAAGTAGAGGGTCGCACAGCCCGTCTCAGGTCGAAGCCGACACGCCGTGACGACCCACGTTTCAGTCGAACCAGACGTCGAGGCCGTGCAGGGGGAAGACGGCCTGTCGGGTCGCCATCACGGCCCGGTCAACGATGTCCTCGGGGTCGTACCCGAGGTCCCACGAGCGCCACCACAGCGGTCCGGCATCGGGTGCCCGGTCGCCCATCCGGGAGGGCGCAGGACGGCCCGTGAGCGTCCGCACGTGCTCACGCCACTCCTCCGGCACCGCTGCGGTCACCTCGATAGGCCGGTGCACGGCGATGGCGGTGAGGTGGGTCCACGTGCGCGGCACGACGTCGACGATCTCGTAGCCGCCGCCGCCGAGCGCGACCCAGCGCCCGTCACATACCTCGTGACTGAGGTGGTGCAGGGCAAGGGCGGCCTCGCGCTGAGCATCGACGGTCAGGGCCATGTGGGCCAACGGGTCCTGAAGATGGGTGTCGCAGCCGTGCTGCGTGACGAGCACCTCGGGTCGGAACGCCCGCACCACGGGCAGCACGGTGGAGTGGAAGGCACGGAGCCAGGCCGCGTCCGAGACCCCCGGCGGCAGGGCGATGTTGACCGCCGAGCCCGCCGCGTCGCCGCCGCCGATGTCACCGGGCCACCCCGTGCCCGGGAACAGCGCCCGACCCGACTCGTGGATCGAGACGGTGAGGACCCGCGGGTCGTCCCAGAACGCCCGCTCGACCCCGTCGCCGTGGTGGACGTCGATGTCGACGTAGGCGACCCGCTCGACGCCGTGGTCCAGCAGCCAGCGGATGCCCACGGCGACGTCGTTGTAGATGCAGAACCCCGAGGCGGCGGCGGGCATGGCGTGGTGCAGCCCACCGCAGAAGTTCACCCCGTGCTGGCTGCGTCCGCTCCAGACGGCCTCGCACAGGTCGCGGGTCCCGGCGACGATGCGCGCGCTGGCGTCGTGCATCCCGGGGAACGCCGGATCGTCGTCGGTGCCGAGCCCGTAGGCGTCGTCGGCCTGGTCGGGATCGGCCGATGCGGCCTTGACCGCGGCGACGTAGGCGGGGTCGTGCACGGTCTCCAGCAGTGCGTCCGAGGCCGGTTCCGGCGTGATCAGCCGGACCCCTGGGACGGCGAACAGCTCGAAGGCATCACACAGCCGGGCGGTGAGGTCGAGCCGCACCGGCGACATCGGGTGGGTCGGGCCGAAGTCGTAGCGCGTGAAATCGGGGTCCCAGACGACCTCGGCCTGCAGGGGCATGCCGTGACGTTACCGTCCGCACCCCGGCGACCGGGACGTCACCGCACCCTCGGCCCCCACAGGTTGACCGGACGCCCCCGGTCGGCGCCGAGCGGGAGCACCATAGCGATCTCCTCCTCGCCGTCGTCGGACGCGACCCGCATCGGACGACGGAAGTCGGTGGGACGGAAGCCGATTCCGCTGGCGAAGGCGACCGCCCGGCCGTTGTCGGTGCCCACCCAGTAGGAAACATGGGTCCGGCCGTCCTGACGCGCGCGCTCGGCGCTGGCCTCGACGAGCTTCGTCGCCACACCGGTGCCGCGGGCCGCGGGGGCCACCCACAGGCCGAAGATCTCGGCCACCCGGCCGTCCTCGTCCTTGCCCTCGCCCTTGCCCTCGCCCTTGCCCTCGCCCTTGCCCTCGCCCTTGCCCTCGCCCTTGCCCTCGTCCTTGCCCTCGTCCTTGCCCTCGCCCAGGCTGACGACCCCGAGCCGGCTGGGTTCGCCGTCGGAGCCGTCGCCCTCGGCCAGCAGCCGCGCGGACCGCCTCAGCCGCAGCCGCCAGAAGTCCTCGGCATAGCCCTGCTCCTCCTCCAGACTCGCCGCGAACGCGTCCGGGGCGTCGTTGAGGGCGGCCAGCCGAATGGCCCTGAAGGCGGCCCAGTCGTCCTCACCGAGAACGCGAACGGTCACGTCGGTCATGGGCGTCAGCCTTGCAGATCGGAGGGGTCGTGCGGCATTCGGGTCTCTGGTTCCGTCACGTCACAGCGCATACGCAGCTCCGTCAGCTCGAACCTGCGGAGGTCGGGTTTCTCCTCGCCGGTGAACCGGAAGCCCATCCGTTCGTAGAGGCCGATCGCGGGGGCGTTGCCGCTCGTCACCTCGAGCACCACGTGCTTCCGGCCCCGGGCTCTCGCCTCGTCGAGGACGGCCCGCACCAGACGGTCGCCGACCCCTCGGCCTCGCGCTTCCGCCGTGACGTACATCGCCACCAGGGTCAGCGTGTCGTCGGGCTCCTCGGCGTTGTCGAACACGCCGACCGAACCCACGACGTCGTCGCCGAGGCGAGCCTGGATGTGGTGCTGGCCGGCGATCCGGCTGCGCCAGGTGGCCTCGTCGAAGCCCGCCACGTCGGCGTACCGGGTCCAGAAGGCGTCGGGCGCGTCGAGGAGCATCTCGAGCCGGAGGGCCCGGTGGCTGGCCCAGTCGTCGGGCCGCACCCGGTGCAGCGCGACGTCGGGGTCGTCAGTCAAGACCGGCGGCCAGCTCGCGCGAACGGGACGCGGCCGCCTCCATGGCCGTGATGAAGGCGGCGCGCACCTTGTGGTCGTCCAGCTGCCTGAGGGCGGCCACGGTCGTGCCACCGGGTGACGAGACCCGTTCGCGCAGCACGGTGGGGTGCTCGCCGGTCTCCTTGAGCATGGTCGCTGCGCCGAACAGGGTCTGGACGACGAGCTCGGTCGAGGTCTGACGCGGCATACCGAGCACCACTCCGGCCTCGATCATGGCCTCGACGACGTAGAAGATGTAGGCCGGTCCGCTTCCGGAGATCGCGGTGACCGCGTCCTGGTACTTCTCGGGCACCTGGACGACCTTCCCGCAGGACCGGAGCATCGCCTCGGCCTCCTGCAGGTGCGCCTCCGTGCAGTGCCGTCCCGGCGAGATGGCCGCCATGCCCTGGTCGACGAGGGCCGGGGTGTTGGGCATGACCCGCACCACCGACGAGCCCTCGGGGAGGCGGGACTCGAGGTAGGCCGTCGGGATGCCCGCGGCGAGCGACACGACCAGGTTGCCCGGAGCGACGTGGTCACGGATCTCGGAGAGCAGCCCGTCCATGTCCTGCGGCTTGACGACGAGCACGATGACGTCGGCCTGCGCCGCGGCGTCGGCGTTGTCCAGCACCGCGACGCCGTACTTGGCGTTGAGCCGCTGGGCGTGCTCGACACGCTTCTCGGTGATGACGAGGTCGGCGACGTCGCGGCCGGAGCGGACCAGCCCGGAGAGCAGCGTCTCACCCATGACGCCGGCGCCGAAGATCGCGGTGACCGCCATGTCGGCCCCGTCAGCCCTTGGTGACGACGCCGCGCAGGAAGAACGCGAGGTTGCCGGGCTTCTCGGCCAGCCGACGCATGAGGTAGCCGTACCACTGCTCGCCGTAGGGGATGTAGACGCGCACCTGGTCACCGCGGTCGGCGATGCGCTGCTGCTCCTCCGGCCGGATGCCGTAGAGCATCTGGTACTCGAACGACTTCGGGTCGCGGCCGTGCTTGGCCGCGAGCGCCCCGGCGATCTCGACGAGCCGCGGGTCGTGGGTGGCGAGCATGGGATACCCCTGACCGCCCATGAGCACCTTGAGGCAGCGCACGTAGGCCTTGTCGACCTCGAACCCCTGGAAGGCCACGGAGTCGGGCTCCTTGTAGGCCCCTTTGCACAGACGCACCCGGCTGCCCTCGCCCGCCAGGTCGGCGCAGTCGGCCTCGGTGCGGTGCAGGTATGCCTGGAGCACCGCGCCGACGTCGGGGAAGTCCTGCCGCAGCTCGCGCAGGGTCTCCAGCGTCGCGTCGGTGGTGGTGTGGTCCTCCATGTCGAGCGTCACGGTGGTGCCGGCATCGGCCGCCGCCTGGCATACCTGCCGGGCGTGCTCGAGGGCGACCCGCTGGCCGTCGTCCGGAAGGGCCTGGCCCACGGCGCTCAGCTTGAGGGAGACCTCGACGACGCCCCCCGAGGTCAGGCCCTCGGCCGCGAGGGCGGAGAGCAGGCTCAGGTAGGCGTCGCGGGTGTGCTGAGCGTGAGCGAGGTCGGTGGTGTCCTCGCCGAGGTAGTCGATGGTGGCCATCCGGTGGGTGGCGGCGAGGTCCTGGGCCGCGGTGACGGCGTCTGGTGTGCCGGCCCCGGGCACGAACCGCCGCACGACCGCCCGGCTGACCGGCGCCTGCTCGACCAGGTCGCGCACCCGGGTCGAGTCGGCCAGGTGCAGCAGCCCGTTGCGCAACACGTCAGTGGCGTCCACGGGGAGCAATCTATCCCGCCCGCCGGGGCGGCCTCGCCTCACGACCTCGGTCGCCGGCCCGCCAGTCGTAGGGTCCCGTCATGCCGACGTCACTGTCGTTCGAGGAGCACGGTGAAGCCCTGGGTGACGCGTGGAGCGTTCTGCGGGACAACGCAGCGCGGGCGGGGCTGGACGCCGCGGTGCCCAGCTGCCCCGGCTGGCGGGTCCTCGACCTGGTGTCCCATCAGGGGATGGTGCACCGCTGGGCGGCGGGCCTCCTGCGCGGCCACCGGGTGGACGAGCGCACCGACGAGATCCTCGACGAGGGCCTGCGGGCGCCTGATCCGTTGGGCTGGTTCGACGAGGGGGCGCGCGACCTGCTGTCCGCGCTCGCCCTGGCCCCCGACGACCCCGAGGCCAGGTTCTTCCTGCCCGACGCGCCGGCCGGGAAGGCCGCGTGGGCGCGTCGCCAGTGCCACGAGACGACGATCCACGCCGTCGATGCCATGGCCGCGGCGCGGGGCCGGGTGCCCCCGGCGGCGCAGACGTGGCTGCGTCCGGGGCTGGCGCAGGACGGGGTCGACGAGCTGCTGTGCGGCTTCGTGGCTCGGAGCCGGGTGCGGCTCCGGTCCGACCGGCCGTATGCCGTTGTGGTGCGGGCGTCGGACACGGGCGGGGTGTGGACGATGCGGGTGTCGGGCGATCCGGTGGTCACGACGGTGGGCGACCGGCATACCGAGGTCAGCGAGGAGGTCGACGGGGTCGCTCGGGTCACGCGGGTCACGCGGGTCACGCGGGGTGTTGAGATCGCGGGCACCGCGGCCCAGCTCTACCTCGGGCTGTGGAACCGCGGCGACGAGCTCAGCGTCAGCGACCCGGATTTCCTCGACGAGTGGCGCCGGGAGGTCACCGTCGGTTGGTGACTCAGGCCGGGTCGACGAGGTAGCGCTGGAGGGTCGGCCCGATCCACCGCGCCAGGTCGTCGTGGCTCGCGTCGACCACCGGCGACAGCCGCAGGAGGTAGCGGGACGTGGCCATCCCGACGAGCTGCGTGGCGGCCATCCCCCCGCGCAGGTGGGCGTCCGAGACACCGGTGCGCCGCGTCACCTGGCCGACGATGTCCTGGACGAGCACCCGCCTCATGACCGCGGCGACGTCTTCGTTGGTCTGGGCGGCCCGCAGCATCGCGACCAGGCGCTCACCGTTGTCGGGGTCGTCCCACACCGCGAGGAACGTGCGAACGATTCTGTCTCCCAACGTTTCGAGCGGACCGTCGAGGACACCCGCGATGACGATCCGGGGATCCACCCGGGTGAGCACGACCGCCTGGGCGAACAGGTCGGCCTTGCCGTCGAAGTAGTGGTGGATAAGGGCCGCGTCGACGCCGGCGTTGCGGGCCACGGCGCGCAGGGCGGTGCCGTCGTAGCCCTTGTCGGCGAACTCGGCCCGGGCCGCCTCCACGATGAGGCTGCGGGTGTCCTCGCTGGCCGGACGACGTCCGCGACGAGCCGCCGCTGGTGGCCGGTCGGGCGTCATCAGACCTCCGCCCGGCCGACAGCGACGAAGTGCAGCCGGGCGAAGGCCAGGGCCGCAGCGAGGTCCACCTCGCGCGCTTCGAGCGACAGTCGGCGGGTGCTCACCTCGACGACGATCGACCCGTCGAAACGGTGGTCGGCTAGGTGCTCCAAGAGCTCGCCGCACGGCTGCGTCCCACGCCCCGGCACGAGGTGCTCGTCGCGGGGGGAGCCCGAACCGTCGGCCAGGTGGATGTGGACGAGCCGGTCACCGAGGGCCAACGCCATGCCCATGGCGTCGGAGCCGGCCGTTGCGGTGTGGGACAGGTCGAGCGTCACGTGGTCGTAGGCCTGGCCGACCGGGTCCCAGTCGGGCAGGTAGGCCAGCATCTCGCGCTGCCCCGCCCGCCACGGGAACATGTTCTCGACCGCCAGCCGGACGCCGGTGTCGTTCTCGCGCAGGGCGACCCCGTCCACGAACTCCGCCGCGTAGTCGCGTTGCCAGCGGAAGGGCGGGTGCAGCACCACGGTCGGGGCCCCCAGCTCGAGGGCCATCTCGATGCTGCGGTCCACCTTGCTCCAGGGGTCGGAACCCCAGACCCGCTGCGTGAGTAGCAGAGTCGGCGCATGAATGGAGAGGACCGGCATACCGTGCAGCTCGCTCAGGGCCCGCACGGCACCGGCCTCCTGCGACACGGGGTCGGTCCAGACCATCACCTCGACCCCGTCGTAACCGAGGCGGCTGGCCAGGTCGAAGGTGGCCGCGCACGCGTCGGGGTAGACCGAGGCGGTGGAGAGGCCGATGCGCACGTCGGCGGCCGCGGTCATGGGGCCATTCTCCGGTATGCGTGGGGTCCGGGGCAGTCGGGACGTCTGGCGATGCGGCCTGGGGGCTGGTCAGCCTGCGGGCCGAGACGGGTCAGAGTGCGCGTCAGCGTGCGTCTGGTGCTGTCCTGACGACACCAGACGCACGTTGATCCGCACTCTGACCTGAGTCGCCGCGGCTGGTTTGGGCCCGAGGAGCCCGGGGATCCAGGTGCGGGCGCGGCGAGAGCGGGGGTCCGGGTGCGCTTAGGGTTGGCGCGTGGCCGAAGTCCCGCTGGACATGCCCCGGATCTGGGTGGAGTTCGCCGACCCCGACGACGCCGGGCAGCGGTTCCGCTGTGACCTGACCTGGCTCACGTCGAGCTGGATGTGCATCTACGGCAACGGTTGTGAGGGGATCTACGCCGACCGCCCGGACGACGGCTGCTGCACGCTCGGTGCCCACTTCACCGAGGACGCCGACTACGAGCGGGTCGCGAAGGTCGCCGCTGAGCTCGGGCCGGACGAGTGGCAGTACCGCGACACGGCATACCGCAACGGCCGGATCCGCAAGGCCGACTGGACGGAGCCGGAGGACGGCGCGACCAAGACGAGGGTCGTCGACGGGGCCTGCGTGTTCCTCAACCGGCCCGGCTTCCCCGCCGGGGCCGGCTGCGCGTTGCACCAGCACGCGGTGCGCCAGGGGCTGCCGGCGACGTCGCTCAAGCCGGAGGTCTGCTGGCAGCTGCCGATCCGCCGCAGCTACCGCACGGTCGAGCTGGCCGACCAGACGAGCTACCTCGAGGTGTCGATCTCCGAGTACGACCGGCGTGGCTGGGGCCCTGGCGGACACGATCTCGACTGGTACTGCTCAGGGAACCCTGAGGCGCACGTCGGTCGCGAGCCGGTCTACCGGTCCAACCAGGTCGAGCTGGTCGAGCTCATGGGCGCGAACGCATATGAACAGCTGGTCGTCCGCTGTGAGGCGCACCTGCGGTCGGTGACCGCCGCTCGCCGGATCGGCAACCGCAAGCTGCTGCCGCTGCTGGTGCACCCCGCGACGCTCGCCGCACAGGACGTCCGGAGCGCAGAACGCACGTCGGCCGTGAAGGTGGAGAAGCGGGCGAAGGCGGTCTCGAGCGCGATGACGGGGAAACGCGGGAAGCGCCAGTCGCGCTGATGGCGCGAGCCAACCCCGTGACGACCCCGATCCCGAGCCCGAACATCTGGGAGTCGCCCGACACCTACGAGCTGGAGAACCGCGGTGTCGACCGGGCGGGGGCGATCGAGGCGGCCATGCGGGACGTGCAGGACTGGGCGGGGCTGGATGTGCTCGACGCCGGGTGCGGGACGGGGTTCCACCTGCAAGGGTTCGCGGCGACGGCGCGCTCGGTGGTCGGGGTCGAACCGCACCCACCGCTGCTGGCCCGGGCGGCGACGCGGGTCGCGGGGCTGGCGAACGTCAGCGTCACGGCCGGCTCGGCCGAGGCGACGGGCCTGGCTGCAGGCAGCATCGACGTCGCGTACGCGCGCTGGGCGTACTTCTTCGGGCCGGGCTGTGAGCCGGGACTCGCCGAGCTGGACCGCGTCGTACGCCCGGGCGGGGTCGCGTTCGTCATCGACAACGATGCGAGCCGGTCGACGTTCGGTCGGTGGTTCCAGGAGTCGCTGCCGCACTATGACGACGAGGCGGTGACGCGGTTCTGGGTGCGGCGCGGGTGGACGAGGGTCGCCCTCGAGACGGCGTGGACCTTCGACTCACCGGCGGACTTCGCGGCGGTGTTGCGCATCGAGCTCCCGGCTGCGCAGGCCGACCGGATCCTCGACGCCGAACCGGACCGCACGTCCGTCGACTATGCGGTGAACCTGTGGTGGCGGCGGTTCTGACGGCCGCGTCAGTGCCGGTCGGTGCCGGTATGCATGATGTCCCGGTGACGACGATCGTGTTCCTCCACGCCCACCCCGACGACGAGTCGACCCAGACGTCCGGTTCGATGTCCCGCGCCACCGCGGCGGGTGACCGGGTCGTCGTCGTCTATGCCACCAACGGCGACCACGGAGAGTCGCCCGACGACCTCGGCGAGGGTGAGACGGTCGTCGACCGGCGGCATACCGAAGCCGAGGCCTCGGCCCGCGCGACCGGGACCCAACGGGTCGAGTGGCTTGGCTACGCCGACTCGGGGATGACCGGCTGGGAGCAGAACTCGGCCGCGGACGCCCTGCACGGGGCCGACGTCGAGGAGGGGGCCGCCCGCCTGGTGGGGATCCTCGACGAGGAAGACGCGGACGTGCTCGTCGGCTACGACTGGCACGGCAACTATGGCCACCCCGACCACGTGAAGGTGCACCACATCGCCCACCGGGCGGCCGTGCTCGCCGCCCGCCGGCCCCGGCTGCTGGAGTCGACGATGAACCGCGACCGGATGCGCCGGGCTCGCGACGCGATGCCGTCGGACACCGGGCTGCCCGACTTCGACCCCGACCGGCCCATGGACGACGGCAACCCCCTCGGCACGCCGGAGGCGGAGATCAGCTGGGAGGTCGACGTGAGCGACGTCCTGGCCCAGCGCCGCGCGGCGGTCGAGGC
>JALZBI010000345.1 GCA_030947565.1 Actinomycetota bacterium | reverse complement strand
AACGACTGCTCCGGCGCGGCGGGAGTCCGCAACCGGCGAGCGGCCAGGTCGGCGAGGCCGCCGTGCTCGTCGACGAACTCGAGCGACGGCAGCCGCAGGGCCATCGCGTTGACGGTGAAGTCGCGGCGCACCAGGTCGCCGGACAGCGTCGAGCCGAACGTCACCTCCGGCTTGCGGGACGCCCCGTCGTAGACGTCGGAGCGGTAGGTCGTCACCTCCAGGACCCGGTGGCCCCTGCGCAGCCCGATGGTGCCGAACGCCCGGCCGATCTCCCAGTGGGCGTCGGCCCAGCCGGCGATCAGCGCCAGCGTCTGGTCGGGTGTGGCGTCGGTGGTGAAGTCGAGGTCGGGCGACGTCCGGCCGAGGAAGGCGTCGCGGACCGGCCCACCGACGAGCGCCAGCTCGTGCCCGGCCGCCGCGAACCGCTCCCCGAGCTCCTGCCCGAGCGGGATGATCGGCGCCAGCCGGCCCACGGCAGACCGCAACAGCTCGGGCCTGGGGTCCGGCTGAGGGTCGGTGGCGGAGGGCGGTGACACGGCAGGCCAGCGTAGACGCACGCGGCAGCTCGGCTTTCCCCCGCTGGCTACAGTGGACCGATGAGCGCCACGACCTCGAGCACGTCAGGCCGCCCCGGCCCGACGCACCGGGTTCGTCGGCTGCCCTCGGTCGAGGAGCGCTCCGCGGGCGGCGTGGTCATCGACGTCCACGAGGGGTGCGCCCGCACGGCCGTCATCGCCCGACGCAACCGCGCCGGGCGGGTCGAATGGTGCCTCCCGAAGGGCCACATCGAACCCGGCGAGACGCTCACCCAGACGGCGGAGCGCGAGGTGGCGGAGGAGACCGGCATCACCGGCCGGGTCCTCGCCGAGCTCGGCACCATCGACTACTGGTTCGCGACGTCTGACCGCCGGGTGCACAAGTTCGTGCACCACTACCTCCTCGAGGCGCTCGGCGGTGAGCTCACCATCGACAACGACCCCGACCAGGAAGCCATCGACGTCGCGTGGTTCCCCCTGCACGAGGTGCACCAGCACCTGACTTTCCCCAACGAACGACGCATCGCGCAGGTGGCATGGGAGCGGCTGGCGGGCACCGCGTGACCCCGGCGCGGACCAGAGTCCTCGCGGCGCTCCTCACCGTGATGGCCTGGTCCGCTCTCCCCGTGGTCGGGCCCGCCTCCGCACCCCTCGGCGCCGCGACCACCGGGTATGCCGCTACGCCAGCGACACCGCCCGCCGCGGACCCGCAGGCCACTCCCCTCCTCACCCTTTCGGCGGTCACCCCTCCCGTGATCGGACCCGGAGTGCCGGTGACGATCACCGGCACCGTCCGTGCTCCGGCGGGCGCGACGCTCACGGCCCCGACGGTGCGGCTCGTGGCCGGCTCGACACCGGTCGTCTCGCGCGCCTCGGTGACGAGCTGGGCCACCAGCACCGCGGCCCCAACCGGCTCGGAGGTCGCGTCGGTCACGGTCTCCGGGCCGGTGGCCGCCGGCGCCACCGCTCCGTTCACCCTCACCGTCCCCGCGGGTCGGCTCGCGATGAGCCGCGCCTTCGGTGCCATCCCGGTCGCGGTCCAGCTCCGCGACCCGGGTTCCGGCACCAGTGAGGTCGTGCACACCTTCGTCGGATGGCAACGGGCCGAGGAGTACGAAGCGATGCGGCTCGCGGTCGTCGCCCCCGTCACCGCGACGCCTCAGGCAGCCCTCTTCTCCGCCGACGCCTCCACCCGGACGGCGGCCTGGCGCCAGCAGCTCGACCCGGCGGGCCGGGTCGGCCGGATCCTCGACGGCACGGATGTCGTGGGACCCGCGGGGCCGGTCCCCGTCACCTGGGCCGTCGACCCGACGCTGCTCAGACCGGCCCTGGGTGCGGCCGGTGCCGGTGGCTCGGCTGGGAACGACCCGCTCACTGCGGTGGTCACGCCGCTGCTGACCCGGTTAGAGACCGGCGTGGCCGCCCATCAGCTCTGGGCCCTGCCGGTGGGCGATCCGGACCTTGCGGCCACCACGGTCGTCGCCCCCAACGACCCCACGGTCGCCCGGCTGGTCCAGGAGAGCACAAGCCTCGGCACGACCCTGGGAGTCCCCGTGACCACCGGGGTGGCCTGGCCCACCGACGGCAGCCTCGAGGCCAACCGTGAGCCCGGCCTGCGGGCGGCGTTCCAGAGCACCGGGCTGACGGCCCTGGTGGGGTCGTCGTCGGCCCTGCCCGTCGTCGCGGGCTACTCCGGACAGGCACCGCGGCGCACCGCCTCCGGCATACCTCTACTGGCCTGGGACGACGAGCTGACCCGGTTGGCCACCCAGACGACGCACCCAGCGGACGGCGTCGTCACCGCACAGCGGCTCCTGGCGGAGACCGCCGCCCTGCTCGGCGAGAGCCCCGGGGTCAGCCGCAGCTTCCTCGTCGCCCTCCCGCGCACCCTCGACCCCGACCCGGGGGCCCTCCGCACGGTGCTCGGCACCGTCGCCCAGATCCCGTGGGTCCAGGTGGTCACGACCACGGCCCTCCAGCAGGAGGCAGCCACCAAGGACCCGGTGGCGAGCACCAGCGCCGGTAGCTGGCCCACGAGTGGTGCGCCCCAGGTGGACGCCGGCCGGCTGACCCGGCTCGGAGGCCTCCGTCAGGCGGTCGCGGAGGTGTCCTCGGTGCTCGGGCCCGAGGGCGCGGCCTACCGTTCCTCACTGACGGCGATGATCGACCAGGTGCCGTCGGTGCGCTGGCGACAGGACCCCAGCCAGCTCGCCGCCCTCGAGCAGGGCCTCGCCCAGGCCAGTACGCGTGCGACCAACGGGATCAGCGTCTCCGACCAGACCACGAACTTCCTGGCCGACGAGGGCACCCTGCAGGTCACGGTCGTCAACGCGCTCAGCATCCCGGTGGAGGGGGTCCGCCTCGTCCTGGCCCCGACGAACCCGCGCCTACGCATCGTCGACCAGGCCGAACCCGTCACCATCGGAGCCAACAGCCGGGCGGTGGTCCGCGTCAGGGCCGAAGCGCTGGCTGCCGGCCTGGTGCCCGTGACGGCCACTCTGACTACGGTCGACGGCACCCCGATCGGGGTGCCCGGCACCATCACGGTGCGAGCCAACCCACCCGGATACACGTTCTACATCGTCGGCGGCGTGGTCATTGCCCTCGTCCTCCTGCTCGGCATCATCCGGGCCGTACGCCGCCCCCGCCCTCCCACGGTCGCCCCTCCTCCCGAAGGCCCTCCCCAGTCGGCTCCTCAGGGCACTCCCGATACCCATTGGAGGTCGGGCCTGGAGGACGATGGGGCCGGTGTCGACACCGGTGCCGAGCCGGTCGGCGGCGTGGGCGCCGCATCCGGTCACCCCGGCGCGGACGGCGACGACCGCGGTCCGACGCAAAACGCCGCCGGCGGAGCCGTGGCGGCTCCCTCGGTGGGCGCCGACCGCCCCGTAAGATGACCGCGACCGGATCTCGTGTCATCAGCCGCCCCGCCGCCGCTGTCC
>JALZBI010000344.1 GCA_030947565.1 Actinomycetota bacterium | reverse complement strand
CGTCCCCGGGGCCCCCGAGGCGGTCCACGTGGAGGTGCAGGGCGGCGCCGTCACCGAGGCCACCTGGCCGGACGGGACGGCCGGCGGTCTGTCGGCGTAGTGACAGGGGGTCAGCTCCCTAGTTCCAACGGGCCATCTTGGGTATGCGGTCCGTCAACTCTGGGCGCCGATGCGCCGACGGGTCACCCGGCACACCTACTGTGACCATCATGACGGGCGACGAGGAGCTCATCGACCAGGCCCTCCGACAGGAGATCGAGCTGGTGGGCGACCTCGTGGTCGCCGCGTCGGCGGCGCCGGGGCGGATGTGCCAGGAGGATGTCGACGAGGTCCTCGGGGTTCGCTGCGCTTGACCTCGCGTCAGCCGACGACGGTCGGCAGGGGGTCGAACCCGTTGACCCCCATGGTGGAGTAGCAGGCGGTGTAGGCCCCCGCCGACTCCTGCCGCACGTCGTCGCCTTCGGTGAGTCCGGTGGCGGGCGACCTCGTCGAGCGTCTCGACAAGCCCGGTGAAGACCCGGGCATCCAGAGAGACCCACCGCACGTCACCGCACGTCGGCGGACAGACGGCCGAGACGTTGTCCAGGAAGGACCGCACGCGCGCAGTCGTGATGCGCGGGCGGGGGTTTACCGGGCCCGCGGTCCGGCCTTCGACGCGGCATACCGGCCGGTCCGGGTGGGCGGGTGCAAGGATAACGGCCATGCAGACGCAACACGGCGCGGACATCGACGGATCGAGCGGGTCGGTGGGGTCGAGCGGGTCGGCGACCGGCTCCACCCTTGGGGAAGCGGTCGGGGGGTCGGCGGAGGACCCGAGCCCGGAGCAGGAGCAGCAGATCCGGAGCCGGCACATCCAGCGGGCCCGGGCCACGACCGGCTCGTACTCGATCACCGTGCGCATCCACTCGGGCACCGACCCGGCCGTCGTCGGACAGCTCGCGACGGCCGTGTCCGACGCGGGCGGCATCACGACCGCGCTCGACATCGTCGAGTCGCGCCACGACCGGCTGGTCATCGACCTGACCTGCTCCGCATCGAACGGCGACCACGCCGCCGAGGTGGTCGAGGCCGTCCGCGCGGTGCAGGGCGTGACCGTCCACAAGGTCTCCGACCGGGTCTTCCTCATCCACCTGGGCGGCAAGATCGGGGTCGAGCCCACCGTTCCTCTGCGCAACCGCGACGACCTCTCGATGGCCTACACCCCCGGAGTCGGGCGGGTGAGCATGGCTATCGCCGAGAACCCCCAGGACGTCTCGCGCCTGACGGTCAAGGGCAACTCGGTCGCCGTGGTCACCGACGGCAGCGCGGTGCTGGGTCTGGGCAACATCGGGCCGCGAGCGGCGATGCCGGTGATGGAGGGCAAGGCCGCGCTGTTCAAGCGGTTCGCCAACATCGACGCCTGGCCGATCTGCCTCGACACGCAGGACGTCGACGAGATCGTCCGCACGGTGCAGCTCATCGCCCCGGGTTTCGGCGGCATCAACCTCGAGGACATCGCCGCCCCCCGCTGCTTCGAGGTCGAGGCCCGCCTCCGTGAGCTGCTCGACATCCCGGTCTTCCACGACGACCAGCACGGCACGGCGATCGTCGTCCTCGCCGCGCTGCGCAATGCCCTGCGGTGCGTCGACAAGACCATCTCGCAGGCGCGCATCGCCGTGAGCGGGGCGGGTGCGGCCGGGTCGGCCATCGTGCAGCTGCTGCTCGCCGCCGGCGCCCACGACGTCGTCGTGTGGGACAAGGAGGGCGTCCTCAACGCCGCCAACACGGCGCTGCCGCCGGCCAAGCTCGCCCTCGCGGGCCGCACCAACCCGCGCGGGGTCACCGGCACCCTGCGCGATGCGGTGCGCGACGCCGACGTGTTCATCGGCGTCAGCGCGCCCGACGTCCTGCAGCCGGAGTGGATCGACGAGATGGCGCCCCGGCCGATCGTCTTCGCCCTGGCCAACCCCGACCCCGAGGTCGACATCGCCGAGGCCACCAAGCGCGCGGCCGTCGTCGCGTCCGGACGGTCCGACTACCCCAACCAGATCAACAACGTGCTCGCCTTCCCCGGTGTGTTCCGGGGACTGCTCGACGCGCGGGCATCGCAGGTAACGACGGAGATGCTCATTCGGGCCGCCGATGCGCTCGCGTCGGTCGTCTCTCCGGAGGAGCTCAACGCCAACTACATCGTCCCCAGCGTCTTCGACCCGGACATCGTCAAGATCGTGGCGGCCGCCATCTCCGGCCGCGCCTGAGCCCCGATCCCCCGGCCGGTGACCCACCCGGCCGGCCGGCCGCCCATGCGGACCACCATGCCCGCCGGCGATGACGCATACCTCTAGCCGGCCGTCGCCCTGTCGCGGTGTCAGCCAGGTCACAGAACCGACATTTGTTATGAGTTCGTGATGTGACTCGGACAGGTGAACGAAATCGTGGCGTGACGTGCAGAAAGACAGATCTGTCATTTCCTGCACTACACCGCTGTAACTCTCGAAATTGCCCGGTGCACAACGGGATTGGTGGGAACGGTGTTCCTTGTGTGACGAATGGGTTCTAAGGTCGGCCTCGCCTGTTCCCCTGGCGTGAACTCTTCGACCACCCCCTGTCAAGACGACACGCCGACCGCGTTCGAGAGGTCCTCCGTGCCTGACGCCCCCCAGCCTGCGCACCGCCGCGCGCGTCGCGGCATCACCGTCGTCTGCGGGCTCGGGCTGGTCGGCGGACTGGCCCTCCCACTCGGCGCCGCCCACGCCGAGCCCGGCCCGGTGTACCCGTCTGCCGACCAGGTCGCCAGCGCCCGGTCGGCCGCGGTTGCGGTCGCTGGGTCCGTCGCGGACCTCGATGGCCGGCTGACGTCGTCGCGTATTCAGGTCACTCAGCTGCAGCAGGCCGCCGGTGACGCGGCCGAGATGGCCAACGGTGCCCAGGTCGCCCTCGACCAGGCGACGGCGACCAGCTCGGTCGCCACGGCCAAGTCCGACGAGGCCCAGGGGAAGGCGGCCGAGGCCGTCCTCACGCTGTCCCGGTATGCCGCCGAGGTCTACCAGGGTGGTGGTGACACCAGCCAGCTCAACGTGATCTTCGGTGGAGGTGGCCCCCAGCAGGTGCTCGACCGGGCCGCGGGAGTCGACGCGGTCGGCGCCGAGCGGGCCCGGATGGCGCAGGACGCCGACTCGGCCAAGCTGCTCGCCCAGAACCTGAGCCAGCAGGCCACCGAGGCCGAGGGCCGGCGGGCCGCCGCATCCGCCGCGGCCACCGCCGCCGCGCAGGCCGCGATGGACTCGGCCAAGGTCGCGCAGACCCAGACCACACAGCTCGAGGCTCAGCAGCAGGCGATGGTGGTGCAGCTCGCCACGCTCCAGAACACCTCCGTGCAGCTGGAGCAGCAGCGCCAGGCCGGGATCGCGGCGGAGGAGCAGCGGCAGCGCGAGGAGGCCAACCGCCGCGCGGCCGAGGCCGCCGTCAAGGCCGCTGCGGAGAAGGCCGCCCAGGAGGAGGC
>JALZBI010000343.1 GCA_030947565.1 Actinomycetota bacterium | reverse complement strand
CCGATGCCGGTCCCGGTGAGGCGGCCGAGGTCGACGTCGTGCTGGGCGGCCAGCTTGCGGACCAACGGCGTCACGTATGCCGTGGCATCCGTCCCGCTGCCACCGTTGCTCTCAGAGGCGGTGCTGTTCTGCGTGGCCGTCGCACTGCTGGGGGCCGTCGCCGTCGCCGGCGCGGCATCACCGGCCGCGTCGGTGGCCTGCTCGGCCTGCGCCTGCTGAGGTGCCTCCTGCTTCGGTGCCTCCTGCTTCGGTGCCGCCTGCTGAGGGGCCTCCTGCTTCGGCGTCTCCTCCTTCGGCGTCTCCTGCTTCGGCGTCTCCTGCTTCGGCGTCTCCTGCTTCGGAGCCTCCTGCTTCGGAGCGTCCTGCTGGGAGGACTGCGACTGCTCCTGCACGTCGGTGTCGCCGCTCGTGTCGCCCGCCTCGCCGCCCTCGCCGGCCTCGCCGCCGATGACGGCCAGGTCGCCGCCCACGGGCACGGTGTCGTCCTCCTGGACCAAGATCTTGGTCAGGACACCCGCGACGGGGGACGGGATCTCGGTGTCGACCTTGTCGGTCGAGACCTCGAGCAGGGGCTCGTCGACCGCGACGGTGTCGCCCTCGGCCTTGAGCCAGCGGGTGACGGTGCCCTCGGTTACCGACTCGCCCAGCGCCGGCATGGTGACCGTCTCGCCAGCGGAGCCACCGGACCCACCGGACCCGCCGGACCCACCGGAGCCACCGGACCCACCGGACCCGCCGGACCCACCGGAGCCACCGGACCCACCGGACCCGCCTGACGACGGGGCCGCGTCCTCCGAGGTCGATGTGGAGCCGCTCTCCGCCTCCGGCTCGGACGTCTGCTCCTCCATGGGCTGCTCGGTCGACGGCAGCTCCGGCTCCGGAGCGTCTGGCTCACGCGCCGACGGGTCCTGCTCCTGGTCATCGGAACCCCCGGCGGCGTCGTCGGAGGACGAGCTGCCACCCTCCGGGGCCGCACCCTCGCCGATCACCGCGAGGTCGGCGCCCACCGGCACCGTGTCGTCCTCCTGAACGAGGATCTCCTGAAGGGTGCCCGCCACCGGCGAGGGGATCTCGGTGTCGACCTTGTCGGTCGAGACCTCGAGGAGCGGCTCGTCGACCTCGACGGCGTCACCGACGTTCTTCAGCCAGCGAGTGACCGTCCCCTCGGTGACGGACTCGCCCAGGGCCGGCATGGTCACGCGTTCGGACATGAGCTCTTGTCTCCTCGTTGTCTGCTGGTGGCTGTGCCCATCTTGGCGCAGCAGCGTCCTCGGTGTGCTGTTCGGGTCGTACGAGCGGCGTGGTGTGGGACTCAGGAATGAGTGTGGAGGGGCTTGCCGGCCAGGGCGAGGTGGGCCTCGCCCAACGCCTCGTTCTGGGTGGGGTGGGCATGCACGAGTGACGCCACGTCACCGGGGAAGGCATCCCAGTTGACGATGAGCTGGGCCTCACCCGCCTGTTCGCCCATCCGGGCGCCGATCATGTGCACCCCGACGACCGGGCCGTCCTTCGCGCGAACCAGCTTGACGAAACCCTGGGTCTGAAGGATCTGCGACTTGCCGTTGCCACCGAGGTTGTACTCGGTGACCTCGACGTCGCCGTAGGTCTCCCGGGCCTGGGCCTCGGTGAGCCCGACCGACGCGATCTCGGGGTCGCAGTAGGTGACTCGAGGAATTCCGCGCTCGTCGATGACCGCGGGCGCGAGGCCGGCGATGTCCTCGGCGACGAAGATGCCCTGGGCGAAGCCGCGGTGGGCGAGCTGGAGGCCCGGCACGATGTCTCCCACCGCATACACGCCGGAGACGTTCGTGCGCAGCCGCTCGTCGGTCGGCACGAAGCCGCGGTCGACGGCGATCCCCGCCTCCTGGTAGCCGAGTCCGGCGGTGACCGGACCGCGGCCGATCGCGACGAGCAGCAGGTCGGTCTCCAGCGTGTCGCCGCCGTCTAGCCGCACGGTGACGGTGTCGCCGGACTGCTGCGCCGAGTCGAACCGGACGCCGGTGCGGAAGAGGATGCCGCGCTTGCGGAACGCCCGTTCCAGCTGCTTCGAGACCGCCTCGTCCTCTGCCGCGACGAGCCGTGGAAGGGCCTCGACGATGGTGACCTCCGACCCGAACGACCGGAAGACCGACGCGAACTCGACGCCGATCACGCCGCCGCCCAGGACGACGACGCGCGGCGGCACGTGGTCGAGGGAGAGGGCCTGGTCGCTCGTCATGATCCGGCCGCCGATCTCCAACCCGGGAAGGGTCCGGGCCGAGGAGCCCGTGGCGAGAACGACGTGGCGACCAGCGAGGCGCCGCCCGTCGACCTCGACCGTCTGAGGGTCGACCAACCGGCCCGCCCCCTCGACGTAGTCGATGGCCCGTGACGACACCAGCCCCCTCAGGCCCTTGTAGAGCCGGGCCACCACGCCGTCCTTGTAGGCGTGCACACCGCTCATGTCGACCGACTCGAACGTCGTCTTCACGCCGAACCGGCTGCCCTCGCGGGCGGAGTCGGCGACCTCTGCGGCGTGGAGGAGCGCCTTGGTGGGGATGCATCCCATGTGCAGGCAGGTGCCGCCCAGCTTGTCCTTCTCGACCAGAGCGACGCGCAGGCCCAGCTCAGCGGCCCGCAGGGCACAGGCGTAGCCCCCGCTGCCCCCGCCCAGGACGACGACGTCGTAAGGGGTGTCGGCATCAGCCGGCATGGTTAGCGCTCCTTTGCCGCTCTGCAGTGCGGCAGCCATCTTGTCACTGATGACGTGCGCCCCTCGTCAACGGGTCAGCTCACGCAGGGGGGTGCAGTGCGAGAGGTAGCTGTGGGTGACGTCGAAGGACCCGTGGTCGCACCAGTCCAGCTTCGTGGCCCCGTCGGTCGGGTCGCCCTCGATGTAGTCCGACCGCACCGGGTCGGCCCGCCCGATGGCGCACCACAGGGCGAAGCCCTCGGCGAAGTCCTGGGCGAAGTCCTCCTCCGGGCCGGTCCGCGGCGTAGGAGTCGACGAACGAGCCCTGGTGATGCTGGTAGAAGTCCTTGAAAGCCTGGTCCCGCTGGGCGCTGTCGGATGTCGCGGACACCGTGTTGTCCTCGTCGACCTCCACGGCGTTCCTGTCGAGGCAGCCCATTCCCGTGTCGAACGCCTCGCATGTGACCGGCTGAGGCGCGGCGTGCTGTCCCGGGTTGAGCGAGATGAGGTGACCGAGCTCGGAGGCGAGCGTGACCGCGACGTCGTCGTCGGTGCCCGTGTTGGGCGCCAGGGACAGCCGCCACCGGGCCGGGTCCCCTGAGGGACCACCCGCGCACGATAACCTCAGCCATGCGCTGGTTCGGGTGGTTCCGGAGCACGGTGTCAGGGGATCCCAGGCGGACTGACGGCCCGTCCATGGCGGTCGACCGACACGCGGTGCGTGACCACCTCAAGGGCTTCGCGACGTCGCGTCGCGGCGTGGAGGCCTTCGTCGAGCCGGCCACCAACGTGACCTCGGAGAGCATCGTCCTCGTCGCGACCGACGGGGAGTGGA
>JALZBI010000062.1 GCA_030947565.1 Actinomycetota bacterium | reverse complement strand
GTTCCTCCCCCTCGCCGGTAGCGCACTGTTCACGCTGCTGGTCGCGGTCGTGGTGACCTCGGCCGGGTGGTATCTCACCCAGAACGGTCTACCGTCCAGCAGCCCCTACTGACCCCGCGCCCGCCTAACGCTGCGGCCAGCAGGTGGGCGAGGACGATGACGTTGTCGAGGGAGTGCTGGACCTTGTCGAAGGCGCCGCAGGTGACCAGTCGGATCTCGGACTGCGCGAAGTCGCCCCGATACACCTGCTCGGTGACGTGGTCGCCGGCCTTGACCGCGCCGAGCCGATAGGGGTGCCTGGGGGCTGGTGCCGGGTGTCCCCGGGCGGCTGCGGCGGTCATCATTGCCCCCGCGCCCCGACGGTCAGCAGCATCACCCCGACAACCAGGAGTACGGCGGTGGCGGCCATCGGTTTCGTGCGGGGTCAGGCGAGGTGTCCCGACTGGGCGTCAGCCCTGGAAGCGCCGCCGCCGAACAGCGACGACCCCTGTGCCCGCGGCCGCCAGCAGTGCCGCGCCACCGAGCGCGATCATCGCCGTGTCGGCGCCACCAGCGGAGCCGCCTTGGCCCGTGGCCATGCCGCCGGTCGGGGCGGCGCGCAGCGCACCACACAGGGCCGGGTCGGTGGCCTCGGTCGGCAACGACGGGTCGAGGTCGCTCTTGGCGTCGCCGTCGTACTTGCCGTCCTTGTTGTAGTCCACCCCGTGGATGACGACAACGGACTGGCCCTTGGTGATCGCGGTGGCGACCTCCGGGGCGACGGTGATGCTGCCCCGCTCGTAGGAGATCTTCCCGCCGGGGGCGGTGTCGAACCGGTCGACGGCCAGCACACTCTTCGCGCTGGTGTCACCGGTCTTGGTCAGCGAGACCACCACCGGCCCGTACGCCGGGCCACCCTCGGTGGTGTTCAGGTGGCCGTCCTTGTTCGTGTCATCACCCAGGGTGGGGCACTCGTGTCGAGCGTCGGCGCCGAAGTGGATGTGCGCGGCGTGCGGCTGGTTCGCCAGCAACCCTGAGGCGGCCATCGTCACCGTGATCGTCGTCCCGGTCACCTGCACCATCGCCGTCCCACTACCGGCGACGCCGTTACCGGGGACCGGCTTGAGGTTCGCGTTGACGCCGCCGTCCGCCAAAGCCGGCCCGGCAGCGAGAGCCAGCATCGCCGCCGCCCCCATGGTCGCGGTCGCGACCTTCCTCGTTGTACGCATACGGTCTTCCTCCTTGACGTGCGAGACGACCCCCAGATGGGCGCAACCGACCGAACCAGTGCAACACAGGACATACATGGCGCACGCATAGGACACGTTCGAATTCTGCTGGGCGAGCACCGCCGCGGGGCGTTGGTGAAGGGCACGGCCGTCCAGGCGCCGACACCCCATGAGATGTCTGCGGGAGCGTCCCAGATATTGAGGGGCTGTCGCATGCGCCGGACAAGCAGGTCGCAAAGACCGAACGAGCCTGCGCCCCCTCACCCTTCGCTTTCCGCCCGACGAAACTCATGTTCCACCCAACTTCTGGCCGGCTTCCGCCTGTTGCTTCCGAGCTTGTGAGGAGAGAGCCGTCTGAGTCGTCGTTCTGCTCGTGCTCTTCGCACCCGCGCGAACGTACCCAGATCTACCGTCCCCGGCCCCCCGCCACGCCGGCATCGACGAGGACTGGCACGCATGAAGCCGGTGAGCCTCAAACAGCCCGCCCGCGACTACCGGGCGGGGCATGAACGTCCTGGTCCGGTGAGGGTGCGCGGGTTTGCTTCGCGGACGCGCCCGTCGTCACTGCGGTGTGAGCTGGCCGATCGTGGAGACGGTGCTCGTGGGCGCCGGCTGCAGTGGCAGCGGTCGTTGACCACCGCGGGTGAGCAGCGCCGTGCGCATTCCCACCGCGGCGGCCCCGGCGATGTCCCAGTCGTGAGCGGCGACCATCGTGGCCTCGGCCGCGATCACCCCTTCCGCGGTGAGGGCGTGGTGATAGGCCGCCGGGTGGGGTTTTAACGCGTGCGCCTGCTCAACGGAGTACACGGCGTGCAGCAGCGGGGCGATGCCCGCGTTATCCAGCTGCGGCTCGAGCACCCGCCTGGGCGAGTTCCCCAGCGCGACCAACCGGTGACCGCCACCGCGAAGACGCTTGAGACCCGGAAGAACGTCGGGATGCCCGGGAAGGGTCCGCATGGTGGCCCCCAGCCGTTCGACGGCGTCCTCACCGAGGCCGCACATCGTCGCCGCCGCGCCGCCGAGGTCGGCGAAGTCCCGGTACACGCCGGTCGAAGCAGACACCAGCGCTGCCTTGATGACCAGTGCGAACCATTCCCGCCGCCGCTCGGTCGAGCCGATGACGTCGTCGAGCGGGCTCATGTCAAGCAAGGTCTCGTTGATGTCGAAGATGAACAGCACACCCCATCCCTCCCGGCCGCCTGAATGCCACTGCCGCTGCCGCTGTCGAGAACGATAGGTCCTGGCCGGCTCTTGCCCGCTCGCCATCAGGATTCGAACCCGCAGATCTGCCGAGCTGATCCACCATCAAAGGCGGATCAGCCGGGGGGCGAGCACGTACTGCCGGCTCGCGTCCTGGCGCAGTAGCCGAGGTCCACGGGTGTGTGCCCAGCAGGCGGTGGATGGTCGGTACGGTCGCTCTATCGACTGCACCGTGCCCGGGCGCGCCCCCCGGCCGACCGGCGGCTCCTCAGGAGCGTCCGACAGATCCGGCGCCACCGCGGTCGCGTTCATCGGTCCTCCTCGGGGTACTTCCCCATCTGTCCCTCGAGCGACAGGGTAGGTGGTGGTCCGGGTATATCCGGGGGGCGTCAGCAGGTGCTGTTCCACGTCCGCCAGACAGACAGCAATATTCGCAGTACGAGTACTTCGCACAAGGAGAGGGTTCTATGACGACAGCGACCCCAACGACGGGGCCAGCGGCCCGCCCCCCACGGCGCCCCAGCCCGGGCTACGCCAACACGGTGCGGGTGGAGACACCCTCGGGGTCCGGTGCCACCGGTGGCCTCGTCGCGGCGGTGAGCTCGGCCAACGGGGCCCTGACCGCACTCGACGTCGTGGAGTCGCACGCGGACCGCATCGTCGTCGACATCACCTTCGACGCTGCCGACGCTGACCACGCAGAGGACATCGTGGCCGCGCTGGCCGAGGTTCCCGGCGTGCGCGTGCGCAAGGTCAGCGACCGCACCTTCCTCATGCACCTCGGCGGCAAGCTCGAGGTCAACCCGCGCGTGCCGCTGAAGAACCGCGACGACCTCTCCCGCGCCTACACCCCCGGCGTCGCGCGCGTCTGCCTCGCCATCGCCGAGCACCCCGAGGACGTGCGCCGCCTCACCATCAAGCGCAACACCGTGGCCGTCGTCACCGACGGCTCCGCCGTGCTCGGCCTCGGCAACATCGGGCCGGCCGCCGCACTCCCGGTCATGGAGGGAAAAGCGGCTCTCTTCAAGCAGTTCGCCGGGGTCAGTGCCTGGCCCGTATGCCTGAGCACGCAGGACACAGAGGAGATCATCTTCATCGTCAAGGCGATCGCGACGACCTACGGCGGCATCAACCTCGAGGACATCGCGGCCCCCCGCTGCTTCGAGATCGAGCGCCGTCTGCGCGACGAGCTCGACATCCCCGTCTTCCACGACGACCAGCACGGCACCGCCATCGTCGTCCTCGCCGCCCTGACCAACGCGCTACGCGTCGTCGGCAAGCGCATCGAGGACGTCCGGGTCGTCGTCAGCGGCGTGGGTGCGGCGGGGCACGCGATCATCACCCTGCTCCTGGCCCAGGGGGTGGGCGACATCGTGGCCTGCGACCGCCACGAGGCCCTGCACACCGGTCGCGCCTACGACGAGCCCGCCCGGCAGTGGATCGCCGACAACACCAACAGCGAAGGCCGCCGGGGCTCCCTCGCCACGGTGCTCGCCGGCGCGGACGTCTTCATCGGCGTGTCGGCCCCCCGACTGCTCACCGGCGACGACATCGCGACGATGGCCGACGACGCCATCGTCCTCGCGCTCGCCAACCCCGACCCCGAGGTCGACCCGCTGGAAGCCGGCAAGCACGCCGCCGTCGTCGGGACCGGCCGCTCCGACTTCCCCAACCAGATCAACAACGTCCTGGCCTTCCCCGGGTTCTTCCGCGGCATGCTGGATGTCGGCGCCCGCGAGATCACCCGCGAAGTCATGCTCGCCGCCGCAACGGCCATCGCCGACTGCGTGCACCCGAGCCAGCTCAACAGCAGCTTCATCGTCCCGTCGGTCTTCGACCCCGCCGTCGCTCCATCGGTCGCGGCCGCCGTACGAGAGGCGGCCACCCGGCAGGGGAACGCCGCACCCGTCGACCACCCCCACGACGGCGGCTCCACCACCGGCCACTACCCCGGCGGGCCGGCGACCCTCGACGCCGTCGACCAGCCCCTCCCCACCTACGACCCGTCCGCTGCCGTCACCCAGACGTCCCCCATCCCCCCTGTGTCCGCCCCAACCGAAGGATCCCCCCGTGTCCGCTGACGCCCCGTCCATCCCCCCTCCGTCCGGCTCCGACCGCGCCGGCAGCTCCGTCGTGGTCACCGGGTCGCCCGTCGACGGGCAGGAGGCGATCCTCACCCCCGAGGCCCTCGACTTCGTCGCCGCCCTGCAGCGCGAGTTCGGCGCGCGCCGCGACGAGCTGCTCGCCGCGCGGCATACCCGCCGTGACGCGGTGAGCAAGACCGGCAGGCTCGACTTCCTCGAGGAGACCAAGGCGATCCGCGAGGGTGACTGGCGGGTCGCCCCGGCGCCCGCCGACCTGATCGACCGGCGTGTCGAGATGACCGGACCCACGGATCGCAAGATGACCATCAACGCCCTCAACTCCGGCGCCCGCGTGTGGCTCGCCGACATGGAGGACGCGAGCACGCCGCACTGGCGCAACGTCGTCGGCGGCCAGGTCAACCTGCGCGACGCCATCCGCCACGACATCGCCTTCAGCTCGCCGGAGGGCAAGTCGTATGCGTTGAAGACCGACCAGCGCCTGGCCACCATCGTCGTGCGGCCCCGCGGCTGGCACTTCGACGAGAAGTACCTCACGGTCGACGGCCGGCCGGTGGTCGGCGCCCTCGTCGACTTCGGGCTCTACTTCTTCCACAACGCCCAGGAGCTCGTCGATCGAGGCAGCGGCCCCTACTTCTACCTGCCCAAGACCGAGAGCCACCTCGAGGCCCGCCTCTGGAACGACGTCTTCACGTTTTCCGAGCTGCGCCTCGGCATCCCGCACGGCACGGTGCGCGCGACCGTGCTGATCGAGACCATCCCGGCGGCGTTCGAGATGGACGAGATCCTCTACGAGCTGCGCGACCACGCCTCCGGACTCAACGCCGGCCGGTGGGACTACCTGTTCAGCATCATCAAGTACTTCCGTGACGCCGGGCCGCAGTTCGTCCTGCCCGACCGCGCCACCATCGGGATGCCCACGCCGTTCATGCGCGCCTACGCCGAGCTGCTCGTGCAGACCTGCCACCGCCGCGGAGCGTTCGCCATCGGCGGCATGTCGGCGTTCATCCCGAGCCGCAAGGACGAGGAGGCCAACGCCCGGGCCTTCGCCAAGGTGACCGAGGACAAGGAGCGCGAGGCGAGCCAGGGCTTCGACGGCTCGTGGGTCGCCCACCCCGACCTCGTGCCGATCTGCGAGAAGGTCTTCAACGGCGTACTGCACGACCGGCCTAACCAGCTCGGCGTACTCCGCGAGGACGTGCACGTCACGGCCGCCGACCTGCTCGACATCGCGTCGGCGGATGGCCAGATCACCCGGGCCGGTCTCGAGGGCAACGTCGAGGTGGCGGCCCGCTACCTGGAGTCCTGGCTCGGTGGCAACGGCGCGGTCGGCATCCATAACCTCATGGAGGACGCCGCGACCGCGGAGATCTCGCGCTCCCAGATCTGGCAGTGGGTGCACAACGGCTCGCAGCTCGACGACGGCGCGACGATCACCGACGCGCTGGTCCGGCAGGTCATGGCCGACGAGCACGCCAAGATCCGGGCCGAGCTCGGCGACGGTTACGACGACCGCAACTTCGACACCGCCTTCCAGGTGTTGGAGCAGGTCGCCCTCGCCGATGACTACGTCGACTTCCTGACCTTGCCCGCCTACGAGCGAGCCTCGTCGTGACATCGGTCGATGACTAGTCGGTCGGCTGCCGGGGGTATGCGTGGGCCGCGGGCCTGTCGGGTTGCCTCCGGGGCCGAAGCGGACGACACTTCTCCCGCGGGCAATGCGGCCAGCAGACACGACGGGCGCGTGGGGGTCGTGGTCGAACGTGTCCTTCGAACCCGGAAGCAGGTAACCCCATGACGGCTCATCCTTCGGGCGTCACCACCCAGGTCCAGCGGCGTCGCGCCGTGCTGGCGAGCACGGTCGGAACGACGATCGAGTGGTACGACTTCTTCCTCTACGGCACCACCGCCGCGCTGGTGTTCCCCAAGCTGTTCTTCCCGGGGAGCTCGCCCTTCGCCGGTGTGCTGCTCTCCTTCTCGACGCTGTTCGTCGGCTTCGCGGCCCGCCCCGTCGGAGCGGCGATCTTCGGGCACTACGGCGACCGCGTGGGCCGCAAGGCCACCCTGGTGATCACCCTGATGCTCATGGGGGTCGCGACGTTCCTCATCGGCGTCCTCCCGGGCTACGGGGCCATCGGCGTCTTCGCCCCCATCCTGCTGACCCTCCTGCGCATCGCCCAGGGCATCGGCGTCGGCGGCGAGTGGGGCGGGTCCGTCCTGATGTCGATGGAGTGGGGCGAGCGCCACCGCAAGGGGCTCATGGCCAGCTGGCCCCAGCTCGGCGTGCCGATCGGCCTGCTTCTGTCCACGGCCATGGTCAAGCTCATGACGGCCGTCGCTCCCGGCGACGCGTTCGACAGCTGGGGGTGGCGCGTCCCGTTCCTCGTCAGCTTCGTGCTCGTGCTCGTCGGCCTCTACGTGCGGCTCCGGGTCATGGAGAGCCCGGCGTTCGAGCAGGTCAAGGAGTCCAAGGCGGTCGTCAAGCAGCCGTTCGTGCAGGTGCTCAAGGAGCACCCCATGGAGATCCTCACCTCGGCGTTCGTCCGGATGTCGGAGCAGGCGCCGTTCTACATCTTCATCACCTTCGTCCTGACCTACGGTACGACGATCCTCAAGTTCGACCGCGGCGAGCTGCTCAACGACACGCTCGTCGCTGCAGGGGTCGGGTTCGTCAGCGTCCCGCTCTTCGGCTACCTCTCCGACCGCATCGGCCGGCGGTTGATGTACGGCATCGGCATCGTCTGCACGGCCCTGTTCGCGTTCCCGTACTTCGGCCTGCTCAACACCAAGGAGTCCGGCCTGGTGCTGCTCGGCATCGTCCTGTCGCTGATCTTCCACGACATGCAGTACGGCCCGCAGGCGGCGCTCATCGCCGAGAGCTTCGGCACCAACCTGCGCTATAGCGGCGCCGGCATCGGCTACCAGCTGGCCTCGATCATCGCCGGCGGTCCGGCCCCCCTCATCGCGGCGGCCATCCTCGAGAACACCAAGTCGAGCACCTGGATCAGCTGGTACATCGTCGGCTGCTGCGTCCTGGCCATGGGGGCCTTGCTCCTCATGCCCCGCACGCAGCTGCGCAAGGAGCAGGCCGAGTACGACGCGGCCACGGCGGATGCGGGACGAACGGCCTCGTGACCGACACCACCGAGGCCGGTGACCCCTGGGTCGTCCGGGAGGGCGCGCTCTCGGGCGTCCGTGTGCTCGACCTCACCCGCATCCTGGCCGGCCCGTTCGCGTCGATGATCCTGGCCGACCTCGGCGCTGACGTCATCAAGATCGAGGACGTCGGCGCCGGGGACGACACCCGCCACTGGGGGCCGCCCTTCCACGGCAACGACGCCGCGTACTACCACTCGGTCAACCGCAACAAGCGCTCGCTGGCCGTCGACCTCAAGAGCGAGGAGGGGCTAGCGCTCGTCCTGCGTGTCGCGCGGTCGGCCGACGTGCTCCTGGAGAACTTCCGGCCCGGCACCGCCGGCCGGCTCGGGCTCGGGTATGCCGCGCTGAGCGCCGAAAACCCGCGGCTGGTCTACGGATCCGTGAGCGGGCACGGGCATACGGGTCCGCTCAGTCGGAACGCGGGGTACGACGCGATCGCCCAGGCGATGAGCGGCGCCATGAGCGTGACCGGTGAGCCGGACGGCGAGCCGGTGCGCTTCGGCGTGGCCGGGGCCGACCTCAGCGCCGGCCTGTGGGCGACGATCGGCGTGCTCGCCGCCCTGCAGTCTCGGGAGCAGACGGGGCGAGGCCAGCATGTCGACGTCGCCCTCGTCGACGGGCTCGCGTCCCTGCTCACCTACGTCGCGCAGAACTGGTTCGCCTCGGGCGAGACTCCGCGCCGCTACGGCTCAGCCCATCCCAACATCGTTCCATACCAAGGGTTCCCGACGAGTGACGGCGACATCATGGTCGCGGTCGGCAACGACTCGCTGTGGCGCCGGTTCGCCCCCGTGCTCGGGCTGGATGACCTGGCCGTCGACCCTCGGTTCGCTACCAACCCCGACCGGGTCCGCAACCGCGACGAGCTGCTGCCGTTGATCGAGCAGGCCCTCGCCGCGCGGACGACGGCCCAGTGGACGCAGGCCCTGGAGACCGCGGGGATCCCGGTGGGCCCGATCCTCACGGTGCCCGACGCCCTCACCCATCCGCAGCTGCTGGCCCGGGAGATGGTCGTCGACCTGCCCCATCCGGTCGAGGGCACCGTGCGGTCGCTCGGCTCGCCGGTCAAGCTGTCCGGCACCCCACCCCAGCTGCGCCACGCCAGCCCCGCGCATGGGGAGCACACCGGCGAGATCCTGGCCGCCATGGGGTTCGGCGAGCAGGACATCCGGCGGCTGCTGGACGGCGGCGTGGTCAAGGGCTGACGCGGCGACTCAGGCGGGCGTCACAGAGGTCGCACAGGGACCGCAGAACGGGCACCGACAGTCTGGTGAGCACCAGCAGCACCAATGCCCCACCAAGACCGACGAGGCCGTCACGGTCAACCCTTGGCGAGCTCGTCCGGCGTCACCCTGACGAGCGCCCAGTCGGGGACCGCTGTCGCCCAGAGCGGTGGTTCGTGATGGGCGCCCAGCCGGCGGGGCCCGACCCGAGGACCCAGCTGCAGGGGCCGGCATCCGAGTGGGCCCTCTGGTCGACGACGATGCGCGTCGTCACCGAGGACTCGCACGCGCTGCCGTCCGCCCGCCGCCTCATCGACGGTGGGCTGGCGCGGGTGGAGCT
>JALZBI010000061.1 GCA_030947565.1 Actinomycetota bacterium | reverse complement strand
CCGCTCTCTTCGGCAACATCGCCCACGGCGTCGTGTCGGCTCTGCTGTTCTTCGTCGTCGGGGGCCTCAAGGACCGGTGGGGCGGGGCCGACCTCACCGTCGCCCGCGACGCCCTGCGCGACGTCTCCCCGCGGATGGGGTTCGCGCTCGTCGTGGGGCTCGCCTCCGCCCTCGGCCTGCCGGGGCTGATCGGCTTCTGGGGCGAGTTCCTCGCGGTGTACGCCGCGTGGAACCCCGCCGCCGGCCTGCCGACCGGGCTTCTTCGCGCCTGCGCCGTGGCCGGCGTCGTGGGGATGACCCTGGCCGCCGGCTACGCCCTGAGGGTGCTGCGCCTGGTGTGGTCCGGCCACGCCAACTGGACCGGGCCGGCTATGGGCGAGTCGGTCGCCGGTGGTCGGCGGGGCGACGTCCGCGGCGCCGAGATGGCGGTGCTGCTTGCGCTCGTCGTCCTGGTCATCGGGCTCGGGGTGGTGCCGAACCCGTTGCTCGGGCTCACCGAGCCGGCGGCCGACATGCTCGTCACCCGCAGCACCCCCGCCACAACACCTCCCCCGGGGGCCGGGGGCACCATCGTGGAGGCCGGGCGATGATCTCCGTCGACCTCGGCACCCTCCTGCCCGCCTTCGCTCCGCTCGTCGGCTCGGTGCTCATCCTCGTCCTCGACGTCGTCGACCCGCGGGCCCAGCGGGTGCACTACGCTATCGCCTTCATCAGCCTGGTCGTCGGCCTGTTCGGCACGTTCGGTGCGCTCGGGTCACCGACGGGTGACGAGCTGCGCACCCTGTGCCTGCCCAACGGTGGCGCCTGCTTCTACGCCGCCACCGCCCTGACGTCGACCCTGCAGCTGGCCGCCCTGCTGGCCGCCGCGGTGACCCTGCTCCTGGCCTGGCCGTCTGAGCGCAGCGACGACACCGGTCGCACGGCGGTGACCGTCTCCCTCCTGCTCGCCGCCACCGCAGGAGCGGTCGGGGTGGCCGGCGCCCGCGACATCGCCTCCTGGCTGGTCACCCTCGAGCTGGCCACGCTGCCGGTCGTGGCGCTCGCAGCGCTGCCCGGCACCCGGAGGGCCCTGGCGGGGGCGGTGCAGCTCCTCACCACCTCGCTCGTCTCCTTCGCGATGCTCGTGCTCGCCGCGGCCTGCTGGTATGCCGCCACCGGGTCACCCGTGCTGGCCACCGGCCCGGCGCTGGCGGCGACGTCGACCCCTCAGCGAGCCCTGCTCGCCCTGTCCGTCGTCCTCGTCCTGGGCGGGATCGCGTTCAAGCTCTCGCTGGCCCCCTTCCACGCGTGGACCCCCACGACCTACGCCGGCGCGCCGTTACCGGTGACCGTGTTCCTCGCCGGGGTGTCCAAGGTCGCCGCGCTCGCGGCGCTGCTCGTGGTCGTCACCGCGGTGAGCACGCTCGGCCGGTCGGCCCTCGTCGCCGTCGCGGTGCTCGCCGTCGCCAGCATGACCCTGGGCAACCTCATGGCGATGCGTCAGGACGACGTGGTGCGGCTGCTGGCCTGGTCGACGGTCGCGCAGGCCGGTTGGGTGGTCGTCCCTCTGCTCAGCGTCTCGGCTTTCGGCTCCCGGGCATCGGCGGGCTATCTGCTCACCTACCTCGTCGCCACCCTCGTCGCCTTCGCCGCCGTCATGGTGACGGTCGCGTCCGGCGGAGCCTCCAGAGCCGGTCCGGTCGGTGCCGCCGATGCAGCCGGTCCGGCTGGTGCAGCCGGTCCGGCTGGTGCAGCCGGTCCGGTCGGTGCCGGCGAACCCGTTCGAGGTGGCGGTGACCGTCGGGACGGCCGCCGGCTCGACGCATACCGCGGGCTGGTGCGCACCCACCCATGGGCAGCGACCGCGCTGCTGCTCGCTTTGACGTCGCTGGCCGGGCTCCCCCCTGGTGTCCTCGGGCTGGTCGGCAAGGTCGTCGCCCTGCGACCGGTGCTCGCCGAGGGCTGGTGGGTCGTCGCCGTGCTCGCGGCGGTCAACGCTGTCCTCGGGGTCGCCGTCTACCTGCGCTGGGTCCGGGTGCTGCTTCAGGAAGCACCCTCTCCTGCCCCTGACGACCCAGCGTCCGAGGGCGGGTCGAGCGGGCGGGTGGCCACCCACCCGCATACGCGGATGCACCCCACCCACACCGTGGCCCTGGGCGTCGGCATGGTGCTGCTCGTGCTCGGGTCGGTGCAGCCGCAGCTGCTTCTCGGCCTGCTCGGCTGAGGGGCCACAGCGGTCCCCGGCCGGGGCGGAGGCCGCTTTCAGCGTGGGAACGCCTCTCCCCAACCTGACGTTTCCCTGGCATGCCCATCACGACCAACCGTCACTACAACGGGCTGAAGACCGCCGCGTTGTTCGGCGCCATCTGGGCCCTCCTGCTCGCCATCGGCGCGATGGTGGCCGGCGGCCGGTTCATCTGGCTGTTCGCCCTCATCGGCGTGGCGATGACCTTCTACGGCTACTGGAACAGCGACAAGCTGGCCATTCGGGCGATGCGCGCCTACCCCGTCAGCGAGGCATTGGCGCCGGTGATGTACCGGATCGTCCGCGAGCTCTCGACGAAGGCCGGCAAGCCGATGCCCCGGCTATTCATCTCGCCGACCGAGGCGCCCAACGCGTTCGCCACTGGTCGCAACCCCCAGAACGCCGCCGTCTGCTGCACCGAGGGCATCCTGCAGCTGCTCGACGAGCGCGAGCTGCGCGGCGTGCTCGGTCACGAGCTCCAGCACGTCTACAACCGCGACATCCTCACCGGCTCGGTGGCGGCGGCGCTGGCCGGCATCATCACGGCCGTCGCGCAGATGATGGTCTTCGCCAGCATGTTCGGCGGTGGGTCCAACGGCTCAGACGAGGAGCGCGGCAACCCGTTCGCCCTCCTGCTGCTCGCCCTCCTCGCCCCCTTCGCGGCCACGGTCATCCAGCTGGCCATCAGCCGCACCCGGGAGTACGACGCCGACGAAGACGGGGCCGCCCTCACCGGCGACCCGCTGGCGCTCGCGTCGGCCCTGCGCAAGCTCGAGGCCGGCGTCGCCCGGGCGCCGTTGGCCCCCCAGCAGCAGATCGTCAACGCGAGCCACATGATGATCGCCAACCCGTTCCGGGCGCAGGACGTCTCGAAGCTGTTCTCGACGCATCCGCCGATGGGGGAGCGCATCGCCCGGCTCGAGTCGATGGCCGGCGGCTACCTCGAGCGCTGAGTCGACGGTGGCCGCGACGAGCCGCCCACGTCGGTGTTGAACGGCCGGATCTCGCCGGACCCTCGGGTGACCAGGGTGGGCGTGCTCAGCAGGTGCTGAGGCGGCGAGCGGTCGCCCTCGATCCGCGCGAAGAGCAGCTCCGCGGCCCGGTGGCCGATCGCGCGTACGTCCTGACGCACCACCGTCAGTGGCGGGTTCATCAGATCGGCGAGCGGGAAGTCGTCGAAGCCGACCAGGGCCACCCGGTGTGACAGGCCCAGCGAGCGCAGAGCGCGGATGGCGCCCACGCTGAGGATGTTGCGGCAGGAGAAGACCGCTGTCGGCGGGTCCGGCGCGGTCAGCAGGTTGGTCAGGGCCGCCTGAGCCTCCTCCGAGGTGCGCAGGCCCGAGACGACGAGCCGGGGGTCCACCTTCAGGCCGACGGACCTCAGCGCCGCCTCGTAGCCGCGTACCCGGTCGGCCGCGGTCGGGATGCTCGTCAGGTCGACGAGCGCGGCCACCCGCCGGTGCCCGAAGGACAGCAGATGCTTGACGGCTTCGCGGGCGCCCCGGCGGTTGTCGACGAGGACCGCATCCGCTGCGACGCCGCGCGGGGGCCGGTCGACGAACACGGTGGGCAGGCCGGCCCGGACCTCCTGGGCGAGGTAGCCCTGGTCCGAGGTCGACGGCATGAGGATGAGCCCGTCGACGCGGCGAGCGACGAGGTCGGCGACCAGTGACCGCTCGCGGTCGGTCTCCTCGTCGATGCTGGCCGCCAGGACGACGCAGTGGCGCTCGCGGGCGGCGTCCTCGAGGCTGCGCAGCAGGGCGACCGAGAAGCTGTTGCTGACGTCCTGGACGAGGGCCCCGACGACCCCGGTGCGGCCGTGGCTGCGCCGGAGGTTACTGGCCGTGAGGTTGTGGGTGTACTCGAGTCGTCCGACGGCCCGCTCCACCTTCTCGGTGAGGTCCTCGGAGACACCCGGTTCACGGTTGACCACCCGCGAGACCGTCTTCAGGCTCACCCCGGCGAGCGCCGCGACGTCGCGCATCGTCGCCCGTCCGACGCGCGGCTGGGGCGTGTCCGGTGTTGACATCGTTGTCACGATCACGGTGCCAATTAGGTCACAACGGTTGACTCCAGCGCAAGAGATCGCTATACATACTCCTGACAACGTTGTCACAACAGGAGGTCTACCTATGAAGTCAGCCACCGTCTCGCCCCGGCGCGTCCGCGTCGTCGTGATGGCATCGGCGGCCGGTGTCGCGTTGGCACTCGGCGCCTGCAGCAGCAGCAGCTCCGGCGGGAGCAGCGGGTCCGGCGCCACCGGTGGTGGAGGGGGCGGCGAGAAGATCGGCGTCGCGCTCATCACCAAGGACTCGAGCAACCCGTTCTTCGTCGCCATGCAGAAGGGCGCCAAGGATCTGGCGGCCAAGCAGGGCAACATCGACCTGACCGTCTCCTCCGGGAAGCAGGAGGGCGACGACCAGGGCCAGATCACCGCGATCGAGAACGCGATCGCCAAGGGCGACAAGGGGATCCTCATCACCCCGATGTCCACCGGCGTCAACTCGGCGATCAAGAAGGCGCGTGACCAGGGGCTGTTCGTCATCGCCCTCGACACCCCGCCGGACCCGGCTAGCACCGTCGACATCACGTTCGCGACGGACAACTTCAAGGCGGGTCAGCTCATCGGCACCTGGGCCGAGGTGCAGCAGGGCGGCAAGCCGGCGACCATCGCGCTCCTCGACCTGTTCAACGACAAGATCGTCTCGGTGGACTACAACCGCGACCAGGGCTTCCTCACCGGCATGGGCATCGACACCAAGGACAAGAAGAAGAACGGTGACGAGGACAAGACCGGCAAGTACAAGGACGGCACCTACACCATCGTCTGCAACGAGGCCGGCAACGGCGCCGAGGACGGTGGCCGGTCGGCGATGGAGCGCTGCCTGACCAAGAACCCCGACATCAACGTCGTCTACACGATCAACGAGCCCACGGCGGTGGGTGCCAGTGCGGCGCTCAAGGCCCAGGGCAAGAAGGCCACGATCGTCTCCGTCGACGGCGGCTGTGCCGGCGTCAACTCCGTCAAGTCCGGTGTCATCGGCGCCACCGCACAGCAGTACCCGCTCAAGATGGCTCAGCTCGGCATGGAGGCGATCTACCAGATCGCCACCGGCGGGGCGAAGCCGAGCACCACGCCCGGCCTGGAGTTCTACGACACCGGCGTGGCCCTGGTGACCGACAAGCCGGCGGCGGGGGTTCAGAGCATCACCAGCGACGACGCCCTGAAGATCTGCTGGGGCTGACGTGGCCTCCACGGCGGCGGCGGGCGGCGCTCGACAGAGCGCCGCCCAGGCCGAGCTGTCCAGGCGGGCTCAGAGCCCGGCGCAGCGCATCCAGCACCTGCTTCACGGCCATGCGTGGCTCAGCCCGCTGATCCTGCTGATCATCACGATCGTCGTCTTCTCGTTCGTCAACCCGCGGTTCATCCAGCCCAACTCGCTGTCGCTGCTCGTGCAGCAGACCGCGATCACGGCCGCGCTGGCCCTGGGGCAGACACTGGTCATCCTCACCGCGGGCATCGACCTGTCGGTCGGGGCGATCGCGATCCTCTCGGCGATGATCATGGCGTCGCTGGCCGCGAACAACGGGGTCAACGGCGTGCTGGCCCTCGTCATCGGCATCGGCTTCGGCCTGTTGGCCGGCTACATCAACGGCCTGTTGGTGACCCGGATCAACCTGCCCCCGTTCATCGTCACGCTGGGCACGCTGAGCATCTTCACCGCCATCGCGCTGCTCTACTCGGGTGGTTCGAGCATCCAGGACAACCGGCTTCCGGACATCATCAACTGGGCCGGGCAGAGCGTGAACCTGCTCGGGTTCCGCGTGACGACCGGCGTCCTCATCGTGCTCGTCATGTACCTGGTGGTCGGGTTCGCCCTGAGCCAGACCGCCTGGGGGCGACACGTGTACGCCGTGGGTGACGAGCCGGAGTCGGCCCGCCTCAGCGGCATCGCCAGCAAGCGGGTCCTGCTCTCCGTCTACTCGGTCGCCGGGCTCATCTTCGGGATCGCGGCGTGGGTCCTCATCGGCCGCTCCGGGGGCGCCACCCCCAACGCCATCTCCGACGGCAACCTGCAGAGCATCACCGCCGTCGTCATCGGCGGGACGAGCCTCTTCGGTGGCCGAGGTGGTGTCATCGGGACCCTTATCGGCGCCCTGATCGTCCAGGCGTTCACGGTCGGGCTGTCCCTGGCGGGCGTCGACCAGCAGTTCCGCGTCCTCGCGGTCGGCATCCTCGTCATCGTTGCCGTCGGCATCGACCAGTGGATCAGGAAGGTGAAGTCGTGAGCACGGTCCAGGACGCATCCCGGCCGGAGCAAACCCAGGAGCAGGCCCAGGAGCAGGCCCAGGAACAGGCCCAGGAGCAGGCCCAGGAGCAGGCCCAGGGTCGGCCGGCCGAGGATCACGACTGGGCCCAGGGCCGCACCCCGGTGCTCCAGGGCAAGGGTCTGATCAAGACCTTCGGCCGAGTCATCGGGCTCGACGGTGTCGATCTCGAGCTCTACCCCGGCGAGGTCCTGGCGGTCATCGGTGACAACGGCGCCGGAAAGTCGACGCTCATCAAGTGCCTGTCCGGGGCCTACACGATCGACGGGGGGCAGCTGGAGCTGGACGGCAGACAGGTCAGCTTCCGCAAGCCGCAGGACGCCCGGGACGCCGGCATCGAGACGGTCTACCAGACCCTAGCGGTGATCCCCGCGCTCGACATCGCGAGCAACCTCTACCTCGCCCGCGAGGAACGTCGGAAGGGCCCGCTCGGCTCGGTGTTCCGGATGCTCGACAAGGGCGGGATGCGCGACCGGGCGAGCACCGCCGTGCAGGGCCTCGGCATCCAGACGATCCAGAACATGGGTCAGGCGGTCGAGACGTTGTCCGGTGGGCAGCGCCAGGCCGTCGCCGTGGCCCGGGCTGCCGCGTTCGGGAGCAAGGTCGTCATCCTCGACGAGCCCACGGCGGCACTGGGGGTCAAGGAGGGCAACGCCGTTCTCGACATGATCAAGGGCCTGCGTGACAAGGGCCTGCCGGTCATCCTCATCAGCCACAACATGCCGCACGTGTGGGAGGTGGCCGACCGCATCCATATCCAGCGGCTCGCCCGCCGGGCCGGGATCATCACGCCCGGGTCGCACACGATGCAGGAAGGCGTGGCGATCATGACCGGCGCGACGACGCTCGACGGCCAGGACACCGCCAAGGCCGCCTCGTGACGACGATCGTCGTGGGCTACCTGCCCACCCCGGAGGGATCCGCGGCGGTCGACCATGCACTAGCCGAGGCCACGTTGACCTCGTCGCGTCTCGTCGTCGTCAACACCGGGCACTACGGCGACTTCTCCCACCCGAACTTCGCGTCGGCGCAGGACATCGACGCCCTGGACGAGCAGCTGACCGGGTCGGGTCTCGAGCACGAGATCCGCCGGTCGGTGGAGAGCACGTCCGCGGCAGAGGCGATCCTGCTGGCCGCGGCGGAGACGGGTGCCGACCTCATCGTCATCGGGGTGCGGCGACGCTCGCCGGTGGGGAAGCTGTTCGCGGGGAGCACGGCACAGCACGTGCTGCTCGACGCCGACTGCCCGGTGCTGGCGGTCAAGCCGAAGCCCTAACGGCGGACCGCGCAGAGATCCCCGTCCGACACTTCCAGCACCACCGCATCCGGTGCGTCGGACGGGGATCCTGTGTCGGGAGGGCTCGGTGAGTGGGAGGGGCTCGGTGAGAGGCCCGGGGCTCAGCGGCGGTTGGTGTACTGCAGGGCGGTGTCGAGCTCCTTACCGTTGAGCAGCTGCTGCACCGCCTGGAGGTCATCCCGCGACTTGCTGGTGACGCGCAGCTCGTCACCCTGGATCTGCGCCTTCACCGACTTCGGGCCCTCGTCGCGGATGATCTTGCCGATCTTCTTGGCGACCTCCTGCGAGATGCCCTCCTTGAGCCCCACCTCGAGCCGGTACTCCTTGCCGGAGAGACGCGGGGTCGGCTTCTTGTCGTCGTTGCCGTAGTCAAGATGCTTGAGCGACACCTTGCGCTTGACCAGCCATGTCTGGAAGACGTCCAGCACCGCGAGGGCCCGCTCTTCGGTGTTGGCCTTGATGACGACCTTCTCCTGGCCGGACGGCTCGATCGACGCGCCGACGTTCTTGAAGTCGTAGCGCGTGGAGATCTCCTTGGCTGCGGTGTTGAGGGCGTTGGCGACCTCCTGGTGGTCGATCTTGCTGACGATGTCGAACGACGAGTCGGCCATCTGGTCCTCCTGGGCGCGCGGGTGTTCCGGTGGGATGGGCGACGATTCGGGCCGTCGCCAGTTGCTTGCTATTCTTCCATGCGCGCACCACGGCAGGTTGCCCGAGCGGCCAATGGGAGCGGACTGTAAATCCGTCGCGAAAGCTTCGAAGGTTCGAATCCTTCACCTGCCACCAAGCGCTCGAACAGGGTCTGACCTGCGGAAACCCGGGTCAGACCCTGTCCACGTATACAGGGCGGGGGTATGCGCCTTCGTAGCGGTCCGTAGTAGTTGCGGCCCTGCACTGATCTGCGCACGCGAAGACGATCGCGGTTTTGTGGCCTGTACGTGAGGCGACGTACTCGCCGAGCGCCGTTATGCCGTCGCGCAGGACTCGTCCGGACGCGTTGGGAATGGTCCCTGTCGTGCCATCGAACGGCAGACCGGGTAGGGCCGTGCGACGATAGCCGACGGCGCGCACCAGCATGCCCCCGTCGAGGCGGCTGAGGTGACCGGTCGGTTGGGCATTCGCCATGTGGTCGGGAGGCATCCGCTCCGACGCCACCCCGCTGACCTGCGCCTTGTCGAGGACCCGCACCGGGCGCAACCAGAAGTGCAGGTGCAGCCGGCGCGAGCGGCCCTGCGGGGGGCGCTGCGCCCAGTCGGCCAGCACCTCGAGATTGCGTGCCACGACCAGATGGCCCGCGGCTATCGCCTGGCTGGCCACGTCCAGGTCCAGGTCCTGCGCGTCGACCATGACGTCGACGTCAGTCAGGTCGCCCAGCTCGCGCAGCTCCTAGTGG
>JALZBI010000342.1 GCA_030947565.1 Actinomycetota bacterium | reverse complement strand
GGCGTACGCAGCGTGGGGTAGGTGTCCTCCAGCTCGTTCAGCCGCCGGATCAGCGCGTCGTACTGCGCGTCGCTGATCGTCGGGGCGTCGCGCACGTGGTAGGCGAACTGAGCGGCGCTCGCCCGCTCGGCCAGGTCGGCCCACTCGTGCATGCTCTCGGCCGGTATGCCCGTGGCCTCGGTCGTCGACGCCGGTGTCACGCCGGCCCCCTGCCCTGACGCCGCCGCCCGCCCTCTCGTTGCCACGCCGACATCCTGCCGCAGCCCACCGACGCCCGGCCGGGGGCCGCGACCCAAGGCTGACGACGTCTCGTCATGGGCGGACGTCGCTGCGGCGCCGGGAGCGGTCGCCTGCGGCCCGAGATCGGCTACGAGCCGATGACCCGGTCCAGCCACCCGTTCCCGAACGTGTCCTGCGGGTCGACCCGCCGCCGCAGCGCCCGGAATTCGGCCAGCCGTGGGTAGAGCGGCGCCAGGTCGGCGGCGGTGGCGGTGAAGCACTTGCCCCAGTGGGGCCGGGCGGCCAGGGGCAGCAGCTCGGACTCGATGAGCGGCAGCGCGGCATACACGGCCGCTTCGTCGAGCACCCAGGTGAGGTGGAAGCCGACGACGTCGGTGCCGTGGGCGCCACTCAGCCACAGGTCGTCGGCCGCCACGGTCCGCAGCTCGGCCACGCGCAGCAGGCCGGCGAGCCGCGGCTGCAGCCGGCGCATGGCATCGAGGGCGTCGAGGGCCCGGGGCCGCGGCACGAGGTACTCGCTCTGCAGCTCCGCCCCGTGACTCGGGGTGAACTCCAGCCGGAAGTGCGGCAGCCGCTCCAGCCACGGTCCGGGTATGCCGCCCTGCTGGGTCACCCCGTCGGCCACCGCCGCGATATCGGGGTGCAGCTGCCGCGTAGCGGGCCGGGCGCCGAAGAACAACCGACCGTCGACCGGGGTGTCCTCGGCGCGGCTCTTGACCCAGGCCTGCGCGAACCCACGGGCGCTGAAGTCGGTGAAGAGGCTGACGGAGTAGCCGGTGCGGGTGATGTCGTCGAGGCGCTCCTCGACCACGGCGTAGGGCAGGTCGGTCCAGACCTCCTGGCGGACGTCGTAGGTGGGCTCGATGTCGAGGGTCAGCGACGTGACGATGCCGAGGGCCCCGAGGCCGACCACACTGCCGTCGAAGTCGGCGTCACCGCGCGCGATCGTGCGCTCGCCTCCCGCGCCGTCGATGACGGTCAGCGCCGCGACGGCGGTGGCCAGCGAACGGTTCGCGTCACCCGACCCGTGCGTGCCGGTCGCGACGGCCCCCGCCACGGAGATGTGGGGGAGCGAGGCCAGGTTGGCGAGCGCCCATCCGCGAGCGTGGAGCTGCCTGGAGATCTCGCCGTAGCGGACGCCCCCACCCACCGTGACCGACTGTCGGTCACGGTCGAGCTCGAACACCGGCGGCAGGTCCTCAAGGGACACGAGCAGCTCGCTGTCGACCAGGTCGGTGAACGAGTGCCGCGACCCCAACGCCCGAACCCTGGGCGTTGCCGCGACCAGCTCGGCCAGCTCGTCCAGCGAGCCCGGGTGCAGCAGCTCGCGCGCCGCATACGCGTGGTTGCCGGCCCACGTATTCCCTGCAGCGGTACGCCTCACCCTGAACCACCTCTCCGGACGTCACTCCGCGGACTCGGACGTCCATTCGAAGTCATAGGAAAATCCCAGCCGTTCCCGCATGGCGGGATTAGGCCGAGATCTGCCGCTCGGCGACAATGACCACTGAGGCATGCCGTCTCGACCTCATGCCCAGGCCTTCTGGAGAACCTATGGTGCCGCTCGTCCGCTGCTCGACCCGCCGCCGTCCTGTGCGTGCGCGGCGGTCGACCGGTGCCCTGGCGGCCTCGTTCGTCGCGGTCACTGTAGCCCTCGGCGCGTGCACCGTGCCCGGTGGTGGCGCGATGCCGGCGGCGTCGTCGAGCCCGGTCGGGTCGACGACCAGCACCGCCAGTGCCACGGGCACGACGGGCCCGACGAGCACCCCGGCCGTCACGCCGGTGACGCTGACGCCCAGCGTCTCGGCCACCGACAAGGTCCCGGTCGACACCGTGGTGTCGGTCGCCGCCTCGGGCGGCACCGTCTCCGACGTCGTGCTCACCTACAAGGACCCGAAGAAGGGCGACGTCAACGTCGAGGGCACGCTCGACCCCAACGGGGCGAAGTGGACCGCCGGGAGCCTGCTCGAGCCCGCGACCACCTACTCGCTCACCATGAGCGGGAGGAACACCGCCGGCGGGGAGGCGACCAGCCACTCGACGTTCACCACCCAGACGCTGTCCAAGAAGCAGCTGATCTACCCCAGCATCGTCGCCGACGGGGCCACGGTGGGCGTGGCGATGCCGGTCATCGTCCGCTTCGACGTGCCCGTCAAGGACAAGGCGGCCTTCGAGAAGAAGATGACCGTGACGTCCACGCCGAAGCAGGACGGCGCCTGGTCCTGGGTCAGCAGCTCCGAGGCGCACTGGCGGCCGGCGAGCTACTGGCAGGCCGGCACGAAGGTCAGCGTGAAGGTCGACGTCAACAGCGTCGCCGGCGGCGACGGCACCTACGGCCAGATCTCGACGTCCGGCGGGTTCACCGTCGGCCAGTGGGTGGTCATGGACGCCGACCTGGGCTCGCACCAGATGACGGTCCACGTGGACGGCGCGGTCGCCAAGACCATCCCGATCACCGGCGGCAAGGCCGGGTTCGAGTCGCGCAGCGGCACCAAGGTCATCATGGAGAAGTTCAGCACCCTGCGCATGGACGCCAACACCGTGGGGATCGAGCCGGGCGACCCGAACTACTACGACATCCCCGACGTCCAGTTCGCCATGCGCGAGACCGACTCCGGCGAGTTCCTCCACGCGGCCCCCTGGTCGGTCAGCAGCCAGGGCAAGGCCAACGTCAGCCACGGTTGCATCGGTATGAGCACGGACGACGCGAAGTGGCTCTTCGGGGTCGTCAAGGTCGGCGACCCGGTCGTCGTCACCGGCACCGCGCGCGGTCTGGAAGCCGGCAACGGCTGGACCGACTGGAATGTCAGCTATGACCAGTGGAAGAAGGGTTCGGCCCTGGCCGCGACGTAGTCGCCGGTGCTGTCGGCTGGCCCGCTGCCCGCTGAGCCGACGCGTTCGCAGCCGGGCCCGCGGCCGGCGGTCTCGGCCGGCCGATGACCACCGCCGACCCGAGCACGATGGCGGCGCCCACCACCTCCGACACGGTGAGCCGTTCGTGCAGGAGGACGACGCCGAGCACCACGGCGACGACCGGGATGACGTAGGTGACCGTCGCCCCGATGGTGGGACCGACCTCACGGACGATGTCGAACTGCAGGACGAACGCCAACCCGGTGCCGACGACCCCCAGGGCGAGGATGGCGACCAGCGGTCCCAGCGCAGACACCCCAGGTTGCAGCGACCAGGGCGCCGGCAGGCCCGTCCCGGCGTCGCCGCGGTGCCACCACCACCAGGCCGTCGACACGGCGAGCATCTCGCCCGACGCCATCAGCAGCTGGCCGGCCGGCAGGCCGAGAC
>JALZBI010000341.1 GCA_030947565.1 Actinomycetota bacterium | reverse complement strand
CAGGACCTGCGGGCGCACCGCGATGGCGCGCGCGATGCACAGCCGCTGCTGCTGGCCGCCCGACAGGCCGGCTCCGGGCTTGGCCAGCCGGTCCTTGACCTCGTTCCAGAGGTTGGCCCCCTTGAGGGACTTCTCGGCCGCGTCGGCCAGCTGCTGCGTGTTCCTCAGGCCGCCGAGCCGCAGACCGGCGACGACGTTGTCGAAGATCGACATGGTCGGGAACGGGTTGGGGCGCTGGAAGACCATGCCCACCGACCGGCGCACGGCCACGGGGTCGACCGACCCGGCATACAGGTCGAGGTCGTCGAGCATGACGCTCCCCTCGACCCGGGCGCCGGGGATGACCTCGTGCATCCGGTTGAGGGTGCGCAGGAAGGTCGACTTGCCGCAGCCGGACGGCCCGATGAAGGCGGTCACGGACCGGGGCTCGATGGTCATCGAGACGTCCTCGACGGCCTTGAAGTCGCCGTAGTAGACGTTGAGGTCCTTGACATCGATGCGTTTTGCCATAACGGTCAGGTCACTTTCGGACAGAGCTGTACCGGGCGATGACCCGGCCGACGAGGTTGAGCAGGAGGACGAGCAGGATCAGCGTGAGCGACGTCGCCCACATGCGCTCGACGGCCGGGGCCAGGCCGAGCTCCGAGCGGTCCTGGTTGATCATCGTCGGCAGCGTGGGCATCGGGCCGGAGAACAGGTTGGTGGCGATGCTCTTGGTGTAGGGCCCGAGGATGAGCAGCGGGGCGGTCTCGCCCATGATGCGGGCCAGGCCGAGAAGGACCCCGGTGATGATGCCGGAGAGGGCGGTCGGCAGGACGATGCGGCTGATGGTCACCCACTTGGGGACACCCAACGCGTAGGACGCCTCCCGCAGCTCGTTGGGCACCAGCTTGAGCATCTCCTCGGTGGAGCGGACCACGACCGGCAGCATGAGCAGCACCAGCGCCAGGGACACCGCGAACCCGACGCGCTGCAACCCGAACGTCGTGACCCAGACGGCGTAGACGAACAGGGCGGCGACGATGGAGGGCACGCCCGTGAGGATGTCGACCATGAAGGAGACGGCGCGGGCGACGGGGCCGCGGCCGTACTCGACGAGGTAGATGGCCGTGAGGATGCCGATGGGCACGGCGATCACCGCGGTGACGCCGGCCTGGAGGAGCGTGCCCTGGACGGCGTGGATCGCCCCGCCGCCCACGTCTCCGGAGTTGACGTTGCGCTGGGAGTTGGTCCACCACTGCGACTGCAGGAGCAGGCCCGCCCCCTTGGAGACCACGGTGTAGAGGATCCACACCAGCGGGATCATGGCCAGGGCGAACGAGGCCCAGATGAGGCACCGGGCGACGACGTCCTTGACCGCCCGGCCCCGCGAGCGCTGGCCGAACCCGAGGGGGGCGTCTGAGTGGGGTCGGCGCTCGGGGGAGGTCGAGCCCGCAGCGGGAGCCGTAGTTGGGCCCAAGCCGGTATGCGGCGCGGCGGCTCGGGCGCGGACCTCGGGTCGCGGGATGGCCGGGGCCGAAGCCCGGCCGGCGCCCGGCGAGGTCGCGGCGGAGTCGGGGCTGGTCGTCATTCGGTGAAGGCCTTCCTCCGGTTGATGACCAGGCGCGCGATGGCGTTGACGACGAAGGTGAGGACGAACAGGACGAGACCGGCGGCGATGTAGGCGCCGGTGCGCTGGGGGCTGTCGAACTCGGCGGCGTTGTTGGCGATCCGGGAGGCGAAGGTCTCACCACCGTTGAAGATCGACCACGTCCACGGGGCGCCGTCCGACAGCTTGGACACGAGGAAGGTCACCGCGATCGTCTCGCCGAGTGCCCGCCCCAGGCCGAGCATCGACGCGGAGATCACGCCCGGGCGGCCGAACGGCAGCACGGCCGTGCGGATCATCTCCCACTGCGTCGCGCCGAGAGCCAGGGCGCCCTCCTTGTGCGCGGTGGGCGTCTGGTCGAAGACCTCCCGCGACAGGGCGGTGACGATGGGCAGGACCATGATGCTCAGCACGATGCTGATGAAGAAGATCGTGCCGCCGCTGATGCCGGTGGGGGCGAACAGCGGGAACCAACCGAGGACGTTCTGGACGCCCGCCTCGAGCGGCCGGACGACGTCGCGGAACGTCAACAGGCCCCACAGGCCGTAGACGATCGACGGCACGGCGGCGAGCAGGTCCACCAGGGTGGCCGCGGGCCGGCGCAGCCAGGACGGGGCGTACTGGGTGATGAACAGGGCGACGCTGACGCCCACCGGCACCGCGATGAGCATCGCGATGGCGGAGGCGACGACGGTCGTCCAGAGCAGCTCGACGATGCCGAACCGAGGGGCGTCGCCCCCGGGCGACCACTCCCTGGAGGTGAGGAAGCCGGTCTGGTCCTTCAGCAGGGCCGGGACGGCCTGCGCGATGAGGAAGGCCCCGATGAGCGCGACGAGCAGCATGATGATCCACGCCGCGGTGAGCGAGGCGCCACCGAAGATGCGGTCGCCCAACCGGGCCCCCGAGGAGGAGCCGCGCGAGGCGGCTCCTCCCGAGGGCGGCGGTTCTGCGGAGACGCCGGTGATGGACGTCACTGGCGTCAGCCGATGGCCGCGACGGCGGCCTGGACCTTGCTCTTGACCTCGGCCGGCAGCGGGGCGGAGCCGATCTGGGTCAGGCCGCTCTGGGTCGTGTCCGAGGCGAAGCTGGTGAGGAACGCCTTGACGTTCTTGCCCTTGGCGGCGTCGGAGTACGTCGAGCAGACGATCTCGTAGGTGACGAGGACGATCGGGTAGGCGCCCGCCGCCTTGGTCGCGTAGTCGAGCTTGAGCGACAGGTCGTTGCCGGAGCCGGCCTGCGTCGCGGCGGCGACGGCCTTGCCGGCGGTGTCGCCGGTGAGGGTGACCGGGCCGGCACCAGAGTCGATCTGGGCCATCGGCAGCGTATTCTGGGTGACGTAGGACCACTCGGTGTAGGTGACGCCACCGTCGGTGGACGCCACGGCGCTCGAGACGCCGGCGCTGCCCTGCTTGCCCTCGCCCTTGCCCGACCACTTCTTGGCGGCCGCCGCCGTCCAGTCCGTGCCGGCCGCCGCCTTGAGGTAGCTCGTGAAGTTCTCCGTCGTTCCGGAGTCGTCCGAGCGGAAGAACACCTTGATGGGCGTCGGGGGGAGGGTGGCCCCGGCGTTGAGCGCGGCGATGGCCGGGTCGTTCCAGGTGGTGATGACGCCGCTGAAGATCTTGGCCGCCACCGAGGCGTTGAGGACGAGCTTGTCGGCGCCCTTGACGTTGTAGGCGATGGCGATGGGACCGGTCACCATGGGCAGGTTCCAGGCGTCGGACCCGCAGCGCTGCTTGGCCGCGGTGGCCTCGTCGGTCTTGAGCGCGGAGTCGGAGCCGGCGAAGTCGACCTGGCCGCCGTTGAACTGCTTGATGCCGGCGCCCGATCCGGTGCCGTTGTAGTTGATCGTCGCGTCCGCACAGGCCTTCTGGTAGGACTTGACGGCCGCCTCGATGGCGTTCTTCTGGGCGGTGGAGCCCTCGGCGTTGAGGCTGCCGGAGAAGCAGCTCGCGG
>JALZBI010000002.1 GCA_030947565.1 Actinomycetota bacterium | reverse complement strand
GGGTATGCGTGGAGCCGCCGACCGGCTCCGGCGCCGTCCGCGCCACCAAAGGGACAGCCGACGTGGGCGCCACCGTGGTCGCCGCTCGGTCGGTGGCCGGGTCGGCAGAACCAGGTGCCCCGCGCCGGGACGTCGGCCGCAGGTCGAGCTCCGCCGTCGTCATGAGCGCGCGGGACCGGCGCACCTCGACGAGCAGGTCGCCGGCGTTGACCGGCCGCTGGTCGGGGTCGCGGGCCGTGGCGAGGGCGACCAGCTGGTCGAGCTCCTGTGGCACCGAGGAGACGGCGCTGGACGGGACCGGCACCGAGCCGTGGACGTGCTGGTAGGCCACGTGGATGGGCGAGTCGCCGTCGAACGCCTTACGGCCCGTAAGCATCTCGTAGAGGACGAGTCCGGTGGCGTAGACGTCGGAGCGGGCATCGGCGATGCCCCGCTCGACCTGCTCCGGCGAGAGGTAGGCGACGGTGCCGAGCAGGGTGCCCGAGGCGTTGGTCGTCGCCGCGGTGACCGCCCGCGCCAGGCCGAAGTCGGCGACCTTCACGATGCCATCGTCGCGCAGGATGACGTTCTCCGGCTTGATGTCCCGGTGGATGAGGCCCGCCAGGTGAGCGGCGGCCACCGCCTGGAGGATCGGGTCGAAGAGGTCGAGCGCGGCGCGCGGCGTGAGAGGCCCCTCGTCACTGAGCACGTCGCGCAGGGTGCGCCCCGGCACGTACTCCATGGTGAGGAACATGTCGCCGTCGTCCTCGCCCTGGTCGTAGACGGCGACGACGTGGGGGTGTCCGAGGCGCGCCGCCGACTTGGCCTCACGCAGGAACCGGGTGCGGAACGCCGGGTCGCGCACGAGGTTGTCGTGCATGACCTTCACGGCCACCTCGCGGTCGAGCCGCTCGTCGGTGGCGAGGTAGACCGTCGCCATGCCGCCGTCCGCGATGTGCGACAGCACCCGGTAGCGCCCGTCGAGCAGCCGCCCCACCACGGGCAGCCGGGAACTCGTGACGCTCGACGTCATGTCGGCGAGTCTATGAAGAAGGGCGGCACAGACCGTGGAGGCGGGGCCGCCCTACAGTGGTCGACGTGTCCGACCCTTCGACGCCCGTCCCGATCGACGCCGACCGTGCGTCCGCCGACCCCGACCTCGCGGAGCTGGTGGGGGAGTGGACGACGGTCCCCGATATCGCGGAGCGCTACCGGCTGCCCCTCGCGCGGGTGCGGCAGCTCATCGCCGACCGTGAGCTGTTGTCGATGCGGGTGGGCGAGCGACGGGTCGTAAGCATTCCGGCCAAGTTCCTCGGCGACGACGGGCCGCGACCCGAGCTCAAGGGCACCTTCACCGTGCTCGCCGACGGCGGGATGGACGACGGTGAGATCCTGCGCTGGCTGTTCACGCCCGACGAGACGCTGCCGGTCAAGGGGGCGCCGATCGACGCACTCATCGGTGGGTTTAAGACCGAGGTCCGACGCCGGGCCCAGGTCGAGGCGCTCTAGCCGCTGACGTGCGCCACCTCGCGTATGCCGCGATGCTCGTCTTCTGCCTCGTGGGCACCCTTCCGCTCGACCGCGTCTTCCGGCTCGGCCTGCTGCGTCAGGTCCGCCGCCTGGCGCTGAGCATCCTGCCGGTGGCTGTCGTCTTCGTGGCCTGGGACGTCGCCGCCACGCACGCCGGTCACTGGACCTTCGATGCGGAGCAGACCCTGCCGGTTCGCGTGTTCGGGCTTCCTCTCGAGGAGCTCGGCTTCTTCGTCGTCGTCCCCCTCGCCGGGCTGCTGACCTACGAGGCAGTGGGCGTCGTGCTGGCCCGCCGGAAGCGGAGCCGATGAGCTACACGGCGGCGACGGTCCTCGGCATCGTCGCCGCTGTGGTCCTCGACCTGGTGGTGTTGCGGACGCGGCTGCTGGCCACCCCGCAGTGGTGGGCGGCATACGCGATCGTTGTCGTCTTCCAGCTGCTGACCAATGGCTGGCTGACGGGGCGGCTCATCGTCACCTACGACCCCGACGCGATCATCGGCGCGGGGTCGGTGCCGTTCGTGGGCGACGGGCGGCTAGCGTACGCGCCGGTGGAGGACCTCGGGTTCGGCTTCGCCCTCGTGCTGGCCACGTGCGCCCTCTGGGTGTGGTGGGGCCGGCGCCTTGCGAAGAAGGGCTAGGCCGACCTGGCCGACCTAGGCCGACCTGGCCGACCTGGCCGACCTAGGCCGATCGGGTCGTGGTCGTCTCGACCAGCTGGGCCAGGACGCCGGTCGCCCCGAGTTCCAGCGTGGTGGCCCGGACGAGGGCGGCCCGGCTCTCGGTGGCCAGCGCGGCGATCATCCTCTCGACCTCGGCCACGGCCCCGGTGTCGACGAGCACGCCCCGCAGCTGGTCGACCCCGCGCGAGTCGAGGTCGGGCTGGCCGAACAGCTTGTCGACGGTGGCCAGCTGGTCGGTGTCGGCCGCCTCGAGGGCGAGCGCCATGAGCACGGTGCGCTTGCCCTCGCGGAGGTCGTCGCCGGCCGGCTTGCCGGTCGTCGCCGGGTCGCCGAAGACGCCGAGCACGTCGTCGCGCAGCTGGAACGCCTCGCCGAGCGCCAGCCCGTAGGCCGACAGGTGGCCCAGGTCGTCTTCACGCACCCCACCGACGGCGGCGCCGATGAGCAGCGGATGCTCGATGGTGTACTTCGCGCTCTTGTAGCGCATCACGTTGCGGGCGGAGGCGATCCGGGCCGTGGTGTCGAGCTGGTCCCACCCGCGGGCCGACTCCAGCAGGTCGAGGTACTGACCACCCATGAGCTGGGTGCGCATGGTGTCGAACAGGTGCCGACCGCGCTGGAGCTCCGCCAACGGGAGTCCGGACGTGGCGTACAGCTCGTCCGACCACTGGAGGCACAGGTCGCCGGCCAGGATCGCGCCCGACTCGCCGAACCGGTCGCTGTCGCCCAGCCAGCCGGCCTCGGCGTGACGCGCGGAGAGCGCGCGGTGGGCTGACGGCATACCGCGGCGGGTGTCGCTGCCGTCCATGACGTCGTCGTGCAGCAGCGCGGCGGCCTGGAAGAACTCCATCGCGCAGGCCAGCCGGATCACCGCGTCGGAGTCGGGTCGTCCCGAGGCGCGGTAGCCCCAGTAGAGGAAACCCGCCCGCAGCCGCTTCCCGCCGGAGATCAGCCGGACGACGCTGTCGACGAGGGGGCCGAGCTCGTCGCCGACCGGAGCGAGAACGCCACGCTGCACGCTCATCTCGGCGTCGACGGCAGCCTGGACCCGGACCCGAAGGTCGCACAGATCAAGCGGACTGGTCACGCTGCTCTTTCCTTCGAGAGGCACCATCTGGACGCAAGGCTACGTCGCGAACTGGCGCGGCGGCGATCCAGGCGCTCCCACCGGTGTCGTCTCGGTGTCGTCTGGGTCTCGTGACGGGGCCCCCCGTAGGCTGTGGACATGCCGGTCAGCACCCGTATGCCGCGTCCGGAGCACCTGACACGCTCGATCCCGGCCGCCCTCGTCGAACCGGCCCCGAGCATCAGCTTCGAGTTCTTCCCGCCCAAGGACGACGCGGGCGAGGCGGTGCTGTGGGAGGCGATCCGGCGCATCGAAAAGGTGCGTCCGACGTTCGTGTCCGTGACCTACGGCGCCGGCGGCACCACCCGCGACCGCACCATCCGCGTCACGGAACGGATCGCCCGCGAGACGTTGCTGACGCCACTGGCGCACCTGACGTGCGTGGGTCACTCGGTAAGTGAGCTGCGCAGCGTCATCGGGTCGCTCTCCAGCGTGGGGATCCGCAACATCCTTGCGCTGCGCGGCGATCCACAGGGCGGCCCGGGGTCGAAGTGGGTGGGCCACCCCGAGGGGGTCGACCACGCCGACGAGCTCGTGTCACTGGTGCGCTCGCTCGGCGAGTTCACCTTGGGCGTGGCCGCGTTCCCCGACCAGCACCCGGAGAGCCCCAGCCTGGACGTCGACGCGGAGGTCCTCGTCCGCAAGGCCGACGCCGGCGCTGAGTACGCGATCACCCAGTTCTTCTTCACCAGCGAGGCGTATGCCGCGCTGCGTGACCGGGTGGTCGCCCGCGGCCGCGACCTGCCGATCATCCCTGGCCTCATGCCCGTGACCAACGTCAAGCAGCTGGCCCGGATGACGCAGCTGTCCGGTCAGCCGGTGCCTGCGTCCGTGACCTCGCGGCTCGAGGCGGTGGCCGACGACCCTGACGCGGTCCGGGAGGTGGGGGTGGAGATCACCACCGAGCTGGCGCAGCGGCTGCTCGCCGACGGGGCGCCGGGCATCCACTTCATCACCATGAACCGGTCGACGGCGACGCTGCAGGTGTTCGAGAACCTCGGGGTCACCGCCGCGCAGTAACCAGTCAGCCGGGCGACGACCGATTGTTGGCCAGCGCACGGATATCCAGCGTCTTTCGGCAGATCCGTCGTCTGCGCCGAGATCCGCTGCGCATCAGGGGCGGCGGGGTGCCTGTCGGCTCGGCGGCGGGGCCAGGCCGTTGCGAGCGCCCCAGTCGTCGTAGCGCTGCCGCATGCGGCGGATCCGCTTGAGCAGGAAGACGACGAGCAGCGCACCGGCGACCAGGAGGATCGCAGCGATGGCCGCCGACACCCACGGGTTGAGGAACGCGAGCGACACCACTCCCGCGACGGTGACGTCCTCGGCGGTCGATACGATGACGTTGCTCGCCGGCTCGGGGGAGGTGTTGACCGCGGCTCGCGTGCCCGCCTTCACCAGGTGGGCCGCCAGGGCGCTGAACCCACCGGTGGCCGCCCCGAACGCCGCCTCCAGCGAGGACGACTCGTGGCCGATGAGGTAGCCGAGCGTCGCACCGATAGCCGGCCGGATCACGGTATGCGCGGTGTCCCAGAACGAGTCGACGTAGGGGATCTTGTCGGCGAACATCTCCAGGAGGAACAGCACCGCGGCGCCGATCATGACGTCGGTGCGGCCGAGCGCGTCCGGGACGCCGCTCACGTGGAAGACCTTCTCGGCGATGCCGAGGATGAGGACGACGAGGTAGGCGTTGATGCCGCTCGCCCAGCCCGTCGTGAAGACCCAGGGGAGGAGCTCCGTGCCCACCATGTCGGCTCCTTGTTCCCGTCGATGCTGCCGAACCTGCCGATGCAGTCAACGCCCACCCAGGGTCTCCCGCATCCCGGGCGTCGGCAACGTTCCGGTATCGCTTCGGACACCGCTGGGGCTAGGTGGCCTCGATGGGCTGACCGCCGGTGATCCGCAGCAGCTCGTCGTAGGTGGTCGCGAACACCGCGTTCGGATGGCCGGCCGCCGCCCACACCGTGTCGTAGCGCGCCAGGCTGACGTCGACGATGGTGCGCACGGGGTGAAGGTGGCCGACCGGAGCCACGCCCCCGATGACGAACCCGGTCGTCTCGAGCACGAACGCGGCGTCGGCCAGGGCGAGGCCGTCCACTCCGTCCACTCCGTCGACCCCGTCGAGCAGGCCGGCCACCTTCGCGGTGTCCACCCGGTGCGCACCCGAGGCGAGCACGAGCAGCGGCTCGGGCTCGGCGCCCGGGGCGCGGGTCACCGTGAAGACGAGCGAGTTTGCGATCTGGGCCGGGGTGATGTCGAGGTATGCCGCGGCCTGGGCGGCCGTCCGGGCCGGCGCGTCGAGGACGACGACGTCACTCGTGACGTTCATAGCGGTGAGGGCGGCTCGGACGCGGGCGACGGCCGGGTGCGCGAGGACGGCGGGGTCTCCCGTCATCCACGACCGTCCATGGCCTCACGGTAGTGGCTGCCCGGTTCGCCTGGCGCGTCAGGCCGTCCGACCGTCCGACCGTCCGACCGTCCGGGGGTCGCCGTACCACGCGCGGTGTGGTGATGCCCGGTGGTGAAACCGTGTGTCGACGGACGACGCGCCGTGGCCCTTGACACGGTGTCCGAGGCGAGGGGTACCGTACGTCGAGTCGAACAGGTGTACGAATAAGCCCCGGTGGAGCTCGCTGGCGATCCTCGGTTCTCACCCCGGTCGACCGACCACCACCCGTGCCCGCGCACCCCAGGAAAGGGGCGATGTTGTCATGCGCCGATACAGCGACCCCATCGAGGTCCGGTCCGGGCCGACGTCCGGGCCGACGTCCGGGCCGACGTTCGGGCCGACGTTCGGGCCGACGTCCGAGCCGGAGTCTGCGTCGGCCTCTACGTCGCCGGTCGTGCGATCCCCACAGGCGTTCATCTGGCAGGGCCGGCTCTACGTCGTGCGCCAGATCCTCGACCACTGGCGGGAGCGTCGGTCCTGGTGGCGTGACGCTCTCGATCCCATCCCCGGCCAGCCGACCGGTATCGCCGTCGCCTCCCGTGAGCAGCACGTCTGGCGGGTCGAAGCAAGCCGTGGCCTGGCGCACGGCACCGGCGTGTTCGACCTGACCAGCGACGGTGTTGACGGTTCCGAGGGCGCCGACGCCGACTGGCGCCTCGTCCGCGTCGCCGACTGACAGCTCCACGACTGACCAACCCGATGACCACTCCGATGACCACTCCGATGACCACTCCTGAGCAGCCCTGAGGAACGCCCATGAGCACGAGCAGCCCGCCCATCCCCGCCCCGCTGGCGTCCACCTCCCTCGACCTGCTCGACCGGTCCCGGGGCAGCCTTCTACTCGCCTGCCGCACCAGCGACGCCGGTGAGCGCTACGTCGAGGCCCACCTCGGTGCGCTCCGCGCCGCGGCGGCCCTTCTCGCCGCCCGAAGTCTGCCGGGCGTGGGGGGCCCGGCGACCGCTGGGCGCACCATCCGGGACGGTCGGTCCGGTGCCACCGGTGCCACCGGTGCCTCGGGTGCCTCGGGTGTCACCGGGACCGTGGGGGTCTCCGGGGTCTCCGGGGTCTCCAGGGTCTCTGGGGTCTCCAGGGTCTCCAGGGTCACCGGCTCGAGCCGGTCCCGGCCGCGCAGCGTGTGGGAGCTGCTGCCCCGCATCGCGCCCGAGCTCACCGAGTGGTCCTCGTTCTTCGCGGCGTCGGCCCGACGCCGGGCCGTGGTCGAGCGAGGCGGCCAGATCGGTGTTCGCGAGTCCGACGACCTGCTGCGCCAGGCCGAGATCTTCCTCGAGATCGTCCAGGACCTCCTCGGCCTGCCCCGGGCCGAGCCGCTCGCGCCCATCTCCCGCTACGTCGCTCCGGTCTCCCGGTCGGGCGGGTCCGGACGCGGGTGAGGCGCCCCTATGTCGATCGCATCGTCCGCCGAGACCTTCGTCCACCTGCACGTCGCCTCGGGCTACTCCCTTCAGTACGGCGCCTCCCCCCCTGCCGCCCTCGTCCAGCGGGCCGTCGCGTGGGGGCAGCCGGCCCTGGCTCTCACCGACCGTGACGGTCTCTACGGCGCGGTCCGGTTCGTCCAGGCGTGCACCGAGGCCGGGGTCGCGCCGATCCTCGGCGTCGACCTGGCGGTCCGCGTGCCCACCGTGGGCGGCGGACGCCCCTCCGCCGGTAGCGGGGGAGGCTGGCCGGGGGCAGCGATCCCGCCAAGTGCGTCGCAGGCCCGAAGCGGGTCGAGGTTGTCGGCCGGGCCGAGTGGGCTGAGTGGACCGAGTGGACCGAGTGGGCTGAGTGGGCCGAAGGGGCTGGGCGCGCCCACCCGGACGCCGGTGCGCGGCGGCGCCGTCGTCGACCTGCGATTACCTCGGGTCACCGTGCTCGCCCGCGGTCATGACCACGGCGGAGCGCGCGGCCTCGATCCGGGGGCGGGGTGGGGGCGCCTCTGCCGACTCGTCACGGCCACCCACCTGAGCGGCGAACGGGGCGACCCGGTCTGCACGCCCGAGCTCCTCACCGAGCTGGCCACCGCCCCGGGCGCGCTGAGTGTTCCAGGCGCGCGGAGGACACCAGGCGCACGGAGGACACCGGGCGCGGACTCGAGCGGGCGGCATACCGGCTCGTCGACCGGTCCCGACTACGGCGGCCACGGCGGCCACGGCGACAGCGGGCCCAGCCCGCTCGTCGTCCTCCTCGGACCCGACTCCGACGTCGGCCGCGCCGTCCTGCATCGCCGGCGCGCCGAGGCCGAGACCGCCCTCGCCCGGTGGCGGGCGATCCTGCCGCGCGACGCGCTGGCCATCGAGGTGGTGTGTCACGGCGGACCCGAGGGCACCCCGGCCAACCTCGGCCACGCCGCCCGGCTCTACGCCCTGGCCCGCGACCACGGCCTGCGTGTCGTCCTCACCGCCGCCGTCCGGCACGCCGACCCGCAGGAGGCGGCCACCGTCGACGTCCTCGATGCGGCCCGCCGGCTCGTCGCGCTCGACGTGCGCCACCTCGACCGGGTCACCACCGCCGGGCACCTCAGCCCCACCCCGTCGATGTATGCCGTCGCCTGCGACGTGCTCGCCGCCTCCGGGCCGGGGCTGCAGGGCGGGTCGTCGCTCGCCCGGGAGGGGGCCCGCGACCTGCTGCGCTCCACCGTCGAGCTCGGCCGCGAGTGCATCCAGGACGCCTCGCTCGACCTCGGCATCGGCACGGTGCACCTACCGGAGCAGACCGTCCTCGGCATCGCCCCGCAGGTCGACCCGCAGACCGTCCTCACCGAACGCTGCCGGGCGGCGGTCGGTGCGGCCTACCCGCAGGAGTCGCCGGCCGCCCTGGCCCGGATCGAGGCCCGGCTCGACGACGAGCTCGACGTCATCGCCGGCCTCGGCTATCCCACCTACTTCCTGACCGTCGCCACCGTCGTCGACCTCATCAAGGACATGGGCATCCGGGTCGCCGCCCGCGGGTCGGGGGCGGGGTCGCTCGTCAACTTCCTGCTCGGGATCTCCGGGGTCGACCCGATGCGCTACGGCCTGCTCATGGAGCGGTTCTGCTCCCCGCTGCGGACCCAGCTGCCCGACATCGACATCGACGTCGAGGCGGCCCGACGCACCGAGATCTACGAGAAGGTGCTCGCCCGGTTCGGCGGCGAGCGGGTCACCTGCGTGTCGATGATGGACAGCTACCGGGTGCGGCACGCGATCCGCGACGTCGGCGCCGCGCTGGGGATGCCGCCGAGCGAGGTCGACGCCATGGCCAAGGCGTTCCCGCACATCTCGGCCCGCAACGTCCGCAACGCCATCGCCGACCTGCCGGAGCTGCGGGCCAGCGGTCTCAACGCGCCCCGGCTCGACCTCATGCTCGACCTCGTCGAACGCCTCGACGGCCTGCCCCGCCACATCGCCCTGCACCCGTGCGGCGTGGTCCTGTCCAACTCCCGGCTCCTCGACCGCACACCGGTGGAGGCCAGCTGGATCGGGTTCCCCATGAGCCAGTTCGACAAGGACGACGTCGAGGCGCTCGGGCTGCTCAAGCTCGACATCCTCGGCATCCGGATGCAGTCGGCGATGGCCCACGCCGTCGACGAGGTGCGCCGGGTCGACCAGGTGAGCATCGACCTCGACGACCGCACGCAGGTGCCGCTCGACGACGAGGCGACGTTCCGGATGATCCGCACCACGCACACCCTCGGCTGCTTCCAGATCGAGAGCCCGGGGCAGCGCGAGCTCATCGGCAAGTTCGGCCCGGAGACGTTCGAGGACATCATCACCGACATCTCGCTGTTCCGGCCGGGTCCGGTCAAGTCCGACATGATCGTGCCGTTCCTCAACGCCCGGCAGGGCTGGAGCGCCCCCGAGTTCCTCCACCCGACGCTCATCCCGGCGCTCCAGGAGACCGAGGGCGTCGTCGTCTTCCACGAGCAGGTGCTGCTCATGGTCGCCGAGACGACCGGCGTGACGCTGGCCGAGGCCGACGAGGTACGCCGCGCCATGGGTTCGCCGGCCGGGCAGAAGGAGGTCGAGGCGTGGTGGCGTCCGGCGGCACTGGCGCGGGGCTATCCGCGCGACGTCACGGACAAGATCTGGGAGGTGCTCAAGGCGTTCGCGTCGTTCGGGTTCTGCAAGGCGCACGCGGCGGCGTTCGCGCTCCCGACCTACCAGTCGGCGTGGCTCAAGGCGCACCACCCGGCGGCCTTCATCTCGGGCGTGCTCACCCACGACCCCGGCATGTACCCCAAGCGGCTCATCCTCGACGACGCCCGCAGCCTCGGCATCACCGTGCTCGGGCTCGACGTCAACGCCTCGAAACAGGCCTACGTCATCGAGCGGCTTGACGAGCGGTTGGGTGGTGGCCCGGATGGGGAGTCCTCGTGGTGTGTTCCCGCCGCCATGGCTCCCAACCCGGCTCCCGACCCGGCTCCCAACCCGGACCGTGACCCCGACCTCCCGGACGGCAGTGCATACGGCATCCGGATCTCGCTCACCGACGTCAAGGGGATCAGCGAGGCGGAGGTCGTCCGGGTCGTCGCCGGGCAGCCGTACCACTCGCTCGCCGACTTCTGGAGCCGCGCCCACGTGTCCCGGCCGGTCACCGAGCGCCTCGTCCTCGCCGGGGGGTTCGACAGCGTCTACGGCATCGACGTGGTCGGTGCCCCGTTCGGTCCCGGCGGCTCGGGTCGCCCTCGGCACCGGGGGCCACGCGCGGCCTCGGCGGCGCCGGACGGCGAGACACCCGAGAGCACTGGGACGCCGGGTGGTTCCGGGACGCCGGGTGGTTCCGGGACGCCGGGTGGTTCCGGTACGCCGGGTGGTTCCGGTACGCCGGGTGCACCGCTGACGACGCTCACCTCAGCCGGGCTCGGCCGGCGTGGCCGGGTGACCCGACGCGACCTGTTGCTCCACGTCGCCGAGCTCGACCGGTGGTCACGCTCGACGGCGCGGGCGGGCCGCCAGGTCAGGACCAAGACGGCACCACAGGCAGCGCGGGCAGAGACGACCGGGAAGCAGTCGTCCTCGGGCGTCGACGGGCTGACCCGGATCGACGGGCCGGCCTGGGACTCCGGGGTCAAGGCACCGAACCGGCCGGTCACCCGCGGTCGTCCCGGTGCCCGCTCGCCCTGGACCGGGCAGCGGATGGATGACCAGAGCGACAGCGCGGTGGATCGCATCCTCTCCAGGGGGGGCGATCCACCGCGATCAGGTCTGGTTACGGCCCCGGGCGGGAGTGGTCTCGATGTCGCCGCCCGGGCCGCCGCCCAGTCGCAGGCCGCGAGGTCGGTCACACCCGCCTATGCTCAGCCGACCCAGCTGACCCTCGACCTCGGCGACACCCCGCGCCTGGAGAAGGGCACCGGTCTGCCCGAGATGACCGGGCCGGAACGGGTCCGCGCCGAGCTCGACATCCTCGGCCTCGACGCCAGCGCCCACATCGTCGACTTCTACGCTCCGATGCTCGACGCCCTCGGGGTGGTCCGTGCAGCCGACATCCTCCAGAGCCGCAGCCGTAGCGAGATCCTCATCGCCGGGGTCAAGGTCGCCACCCAGACCCCGCCCATCCGTAGCGGCCGCCGGGTCGTGTTCCTCACCCTCGACGACGCCACCGGCCCGGTTGACGCGACATTCTTCGAGGACGCGCAGGGTCCCTACGCGACGACCGTCTTCCACTCGTGGATGCTTCTCGTCCGCGGCATCACCCGGCGCACCGGCCCACGGGGCATCTCCGTCCGGGCCACCGGTGCCTGGGAGCTCTCTGGGCTCTGGGACGCCTGGTCTCGCGGCGGCCTCGACGCCGTGCTCGCGGCCATCGAGGCTGAGGACCAGGAGGCGGTCGCCCGCAACGACGCTGCCCTGGCCGCGGCGGCGGAGGCCGATGGACGTGCCCTCCCGGCGTTCGCGATCCCGGCCCGGATCAGTGCCAGCGGTGGTGGACGGGAGGTCGGGGGTGACGCCGCGACCGGACTGCCGGTCGGCGACCGAGACTCGAACCAGCGTCTCGACCCGGCCGCGAGCCTTACCGCCGACCAGGCTGCCGACCAGGCTGCCAACCAGGCTGCCAACCAGGCTGCCAACCAGGCTGCCAACCATGCTGGGCGCGCGACCCCCGACGACGACGGGTATGCCGATGTCCGGCTTGGCGGGGTCGGGCGCACCGGGCGGGCCGGCGGGATGGGCGGTGGCTCGCTACCGCCGGGGACCCGCCGGGTGCTCGTCCACGCATCCGGGTTCAAGCAGTCGCCCTACGCCGACGTCAAGCCCGCGGGGGAGAGCAGCCGGGGGTCGCGGGTGCTGGGGACGGCGCGCACCGTGCCCGACCTGGTCGCCGGCGGAGGACCCGTCGGCGCCGATCGACGTCACCAGCGGGACGAGGAGGAGCACGGGCACGACTATGAGGACGAGCAGGGGGACAACCAGGGAGCCGACCTGCGCGACCTCGCGACGCCGCCGCGCAAGCTCTGGCACGCCAGCCCCGGCAGCTCGGGGCATTAGGGTGACGACGACTGCACCGAACGCCGCCCTGGCCGGTGCCGGGATCCGCGCCCACACCGGTACCAGTGTCCGCACCGGTGCCAACAGCGACACTGGCGACACTGGCGCCGTGACCCGATCCGGAGGGAGCACCTCGTGCCCGACGAGCGACGGGACCGACCGGCCTACCGACCCAGGGCCGGTGCTCCCGGCACCTCGCGGCGCAGCCAGGGCGTGTGGGACGCCGTCCGCGACCTGGTCCAGGACCAAGAGTCCAGCCTGGGCCGACCGCTGCGCGTCCTCGACCTCGGCGGTGGCACCGGTGGTCTCGCCGTCCCTCTCGCCGAGCTTGGCCACGAGGTCACCGTCGTCGACCCCAGCCCCAACGCCCTGGCCGCCCTCGAGCAGCGGGCCGCCGATGCCGAGGTCGCCGACCGGGTCCACGGGCGGCAAGGCGACGCCGACAGCATCGCTCACTGGGGTCCGGGTCCGTCCTCCACTGCCGCTGACGCCTCCGTCGCTGGCGCCGCCGCCTCCGCCGCCTCCGCCGCCTCCGCCGCCTCTGTCACCGCTGATGCCTCCGGCGCCACTCGCCCTTCGGTCTCCTCTGAGGCCTACGACCTCGTCTGCTGCCACGGGGTCCTGGAGGTCGTCGACGACCCGGCCGAGGCTCTGTGCGGCATCGCCGGCGTCCTCGCGCCGAAGGGCCACCTCTCCCTTCTCGTCGCCGGGCGCCTCGCCGTCGTCCTCGCCAAGGCCCTCGCCGGCGAGGTCGAGCAGGCCACCGCGGCGCTCACCAGCCCCGACGGCCGGTGGGGTCCCACCGACCCGCTGCCGCGCCGGTTCGACGTCGCCGGGCTCACCGCGCTGCTCGACCAGACGGGCTTCACGACGGTGCAGGTCCACGGCATACGCGTCTTCGCCGACCTCGTGCCGTCCAGCGCCCTCGACAGCGCCGCCGACCGGGCCGCGCTCGGCGACCTCGAGCGGGCGGTCACGACCCACCCGCACTACGCCGAGGCCCTCGGTGGCCTCGGCACTGGTCTGCATGCCATCGCCCAGCGCGGCTGACCAGCGCTTGCGGATGCTGGAGGGTGCCGTCCATGGCACCGACGTTGAGGCGGCCCGACCGCTGATGGCGGTGGATTCGAACCCTCATGGGGGGGTAAATCCACTGCGCTCACCCACAGCCACCTCACCCACCGGCGGCCGGTCGTGAGCCGCCGCCAGTACGCCGCCCCGCGCCGCACCGCCGACGGGAAGGTCGACGACACCGGGTGCACGGTCCTGCACGTTGACATGGATGCCTTCTACGCGTCCGCGTCGCTCATCGACCGTCCCGAGCTGCGCGGCCGGCCGGTCATCATCGGCGGGGGCGGCAACCGGTCGGTCGTCCTGTCCGCCACCTACGAGGCCCGCCGGTTCGGCGTGACGTCGGCGATGCCGATGGCCCGCGCCCGCCGACTCTGCCCGCAGGGGGTCGTCCTGGAGCCGGACTTCACCCGCTACTCCCAGATCTCCGACGCGATCATGGCCACGTTCCACGCCGTCACCGACATCGTCGAGCCGCTGTCGCTCGACGAGGCGTTCCTCGACATCGCCGGTGCGCAGCGTCGTCTCGGCCGGCCCACCCGGATCGCCCAGTGGGTCCGCGACACGGTCGCCGACGAGCAGGGCATCACTTGCTCGGTCGGGGTAGCCTCGACGAAGTTCGTCGCCAAGCTGGCCTCCAGCCTCGCCAAGCCGGACGGGATGATTGTCGTGCCCCACGAGGAGGTCCTCGGCTTCCTCCACCAGCTGCCGGTCGGTGCCCTGTGGGGCGTCGGGGAGCGCACCGAGGAGGCGCTGACCCGCCTCGGCCTGCGCACGGTCGCCGACATCGCGCATACCCCGGTCGAGACGCTGCGGCGCGCCCTCGGCGACGTCTCCGGGAGCCACCTGCACGCCCTCGCCTGGGGCCGTGACGAGCGGCCGGTGATCCGCCAGCAGCGCGAGAAGAGCATCGGCTCCGACGAGACGTTCGCCCACGACGTCGACGACCCGGTCGTCATCCACCGCGAGCTGCTCCGGCTCGCCGACCGCACCGCGGCCCGCGTCCGCGCCGCGGGGATGATGGGCCGCACCGTCTCGATCAAGGTCCGGTTCGCCGACTTCACGATGATCACCCGGGCGCGCACCCTGCGCGACCCCACGGACGTGTCCCGCGACATCTACGCGACGGCCCGCTCGCTCTTCGACGCCCTCGGTCTGCAGCGGGCCCGGATCAGGCTCGTCGGGGTCCGCATGGAGGGCCTGGTCGAGGCGGCGGGTGCCCCCGTTCAGGGCCTGCTCGACGAGCCCGACCACGGCTGGCGGGACGCGGACCGGGCCGTCGACCAGGCCAGCGCCCGCTTCGGCGCCGGCGCCGTACGCCCGGCCGCCCTGGTCCGCGACCACGACGCAGCCCCCCGGTCAGCCGCCGCGGTGGCGGGGGCCAAGCGGGCCGAGGTGAGCCGCGGCAGCCGGTCACGCCGGTTCGAGCCCAAAGCCCCCGACCCCGACCTCGACCTCGAGGAACCGTCGTGAGCGGCGGCTGACGGCTGCTCGGCCAGCGGTCGGCGGAGCCCAGATGACGGTCTGCTGACGATTGCGGCCAGCGTGCTCAATCCGGTCTACGCTCCCCTCGCGCACACGTATCCTGAGGACCTACAGTGACGTAGGAGTAACGAGTAGGACGGCGGCATCGACGAGGTCGTCGTTCGAACTTTTTGCAGCGCCCGTTCGTCTACAGACGGGATGCGCAAGGGAGGGTGACAGTGCCGCTGTCCGAACACGAACAGAAGGTGCTCCAGGCCATGGAGCAGGCTCTGTATGCCGAAGACCCCCGCTTCGCGACCCATATCACCAACCATGGCTTGCACCCCAACAAGCGACGCATCATCCTCGGGGTCCTCGGTGTCGTCGTCGGACTCGCCCTGGTCGTGCTCGGCGCTCTCAACGCCCTGATCTGGCTCGGGGCCCTCGGCTTCGCGCTGATGGTCGCCGGTGGCGCCTGGGCGTTCAGCCCGGCCAAGAAGTCGGTGCTCGGGGTCGTCGGTCCCGACGGGGCAGTCCGTCGCACCGTCTCGGGCGAGCAGCGCCCCTCGCCCGGTCAGAGGACGACGTTCATGCAGCGGCTCGAGCAGCGCTGGGACCAGCGACGCCACGACGAGTGACCAGGGCCTTAGGTCAGTGCAGGATGCCCAGTTGCCAGACGCCCAGCAGCCAGACGATCACGATGCCGAACCCGGCCGCCAGCTCGATGCCGGTGGACAGGGCGACCGCCCGCAGCGCCTGCTTGGTGCCTGACCAGGCCGCCGCCCGGCTACGGTGCCGCCCCGACTCGGCCAGGAAGACGCCGAGCACGAACCCCAGGAACGCCCCGACCACCGGGATGACGAAGAAGCCGACGACCGCGAGGACGACGGCCAGCAGCATGGTGGCGGTGCTGACGCCGGCGTCCTTGAGCCGCCGCCGGGGCATGACGTACTGCGCGATGAGCCCTGCGGCATACACCAGGGCAGCGACGCCGCAGTAGACCCACGCCACGTGGCTCGGGTGCTCGAACGCCCAGAGGGCCGTGGCCAGCCATACCAGGAAGAGTCCCGGCAGCACCGGCACCACGATGCCGATCAGCCCCACGAGCATCAGCAGCCCCGGCACCAGGACCGACGTCATGGTGTGACGAACGGTCGCGGTCGGTCGGGGTCGCTGGGCTCGAGGGGCTGGAGGGGGTCGATCGGGTCGATCGGGTTCACGCCACGGACTCTACGCAGCAGCGTGGGGGGAGCGTCAGCTCAGGGCGCGCTCCTCGGTGAGCCGCTCCGTCTCGTCGTGGATCTCGCTCGCGTGCGCCTGCAGCTGGGGCAGGTGCTGACGGCCGTGGTGGGCACAGAACAGCAGCTCACCACCGCTTTCAAGGCGGGCGCGAATGTAGGCCTGCGCACCGCAGCGGTCACAACGATCCGCTGCGCTGAGGCTCGGGGCCAGGGTTGCGTTCACGTCTGCCTTCTCTCTGGTACTCGGGGGGCCAAGGCCGGCCCGGTCCACACGGACCAGGTCGTTACTTCGCTCTGACGTCCCCGTTGACGTCGACCGGTGCGCTGCTGGGTGGGGCGCTGCCGGTGCTCCGCTTTCAACAGTCAAGCACGCAGGTTGCTTCCCTTCGTGCATTCGCCCGCCATGTGACACCGGTGCTACCGAACCGTGATGGTCCCGTGCTGAGTTCGTCACGAGAGATCTACCCGGATGCGGCTGGAGCCAGACGTGACGAAGGACTCAGTCGAGCCGGCGTTCGTGAACGCCACTCCTGCTAAGCCCTCCGGCCGCCGAACGGGCGGTGCCGTCCCCAGCCGCCGCGCGGCGTACCTGAGCCGGTCGGTGGGCCGGGATAGCCTGCGAGACGAACCGACCGAGGCGAAGGACACGAGTGGCCACCGCAGCCCGAACGATCACCAACGGTGACTACACCGCCCGGCACCTGCAGGTGCTCGAGGGGCTCGAGGCGGTGCGCAAGCGGCCGGGCATGTACATCGGCTCGCGCGACAGCAAGGGTCTGATGCACTGCCTGTGGGAGATCATCGACAACGCCGTCGATGAGGCCCTGGCCGGCGTCGGCGACCGCATCGAGGTCGTCCTGCACGCCGACCGGTCGGTCGAGGTCCGCGACCAGGGCCGCGGCATCCCGGTCGATATCGAGCCGCGCACCGGCCTGTCGGGGGTCGAGGTCGTCTTCACCAAGCTGCACGCGGGCGGCAAGTTCGGTGGCACCTCGTATGCCGCCACCGGTGGTCTCCACGGGGTGGGTGCTTCGGTGGTCAACGCCCTGTCGGCCCGGCTCGACGTCGAGGTCGACCGGGGCGGCAAGACCTACGGCATGAACTTCCGACGGGGCGAACCCGGCACGTATGCCGACGGCGCCGGTCGCGCACCCGACTCGCCCTTCACGGCCTACCAGAGCAAGAGCGATCTCGCCGTGATCGGCCGGGCGAAAAGGGGGGTGACCGGGTCGCGGGTGCGGTTCTGGCCCGACCACGAGATCTTCGAGCCGGGAGCCGAGCTCGACTACGACCAGCTCGCCTCGCGGGCGCGGCAGACCTCCTTCCTCATCCCCGGGCTGGCGCTCGTCGTCCGCGACGAGCGGGGCCTGCCCGGCACGCCCGGTGAGCAGGGTCCGGCCGAGGAGGTGTTCCACCACGACGGCGGCATCACCGAGTTCGTCGACTTCCTCGCGCCCGACGCCCCCGTGACTCAGGTGTGGCGGCTGCAGGGCTCGGGGAGCTTCACCGAGACGGTGCCCGTGCTCGACCCCCAAGGCCATATGCAGATGACCGAGCTGACCCGCGAGTGCGCCGTCGACATCGCGCTGCGGTGGGGCACCGGCTACGACGCGAAGGTGCCCTCGTTCGTCAACATCATCGCGACGCCCAAGGGCGGCACCCACGTCCAGGGGTTCGACCAGGCGTTGGTCAAGGTCTTCCGGAGGCAGCTGGAGATCAATGCCAGGCGCCTCAAGGTCGGCGCCGACAAGGTCGAGAAGGACGACATCCTCGCGGGAATGACGGCCGTCGTCACCGTCCGCCTGGCGGAGCCGCAGTTCGAGGGTCAGACCAAGGAGATCCTGGGCACGTCGGCGGTCCGCGCGATCGTCGCCCGGGTGGTCGAGAAGGAACTGACCGAGCGCATCGTCAACCCGCCGCGGGGGGCCAAGCAGGAGGCGGCCGACCTCCTGGATAAGGTCACGTCAGAGATGAAGACGCGGATCAGCGCCCGGTTGCACAAGGAAACGCAGCGTCGCAAGACCGCCCTCGAGTCGTCGTCGCTGCCGGCCAAGCTGGCCGACTGCCGCACCCACGACGTCCACCGCTCCGAGCTGTTCATCGTCGAGGGCGACAGCGCGCTGGGCACGGCCAAGCTGGCCCGCTCGTCCGACTACCAGGCGCTGCTGCCCATCCGCGGGAAGATCCTCAACGTCCAGAAGGCGTCCATCGCCGACATGCTCAAGAACGCCGAGTGCGCGGCGATCATCCAGGTCATCGGAGCGGGGTCCGGACGCACCTTCGACCTCGATGCGGCGCGCTACGGCAAGGTCATCATCATGAGCGACGCCGACGTCGACGGCGCCCACATCCGCACCCTGCTGCTGACCCTCTTCTTCCGCTACATGCGCCCGCTCGTCGACGCGGGGCGGGTGTATGCCGCGATGCCGCCGCTGCACCGGCTCGAGGTCATCAACGCCGGCGGCAAGAAGAACGACCTCATCTACACCTACAACGAGGCGGAGATGCGTCGCACGCGGGCGGCGGTCGAGAAGCGCGGCAAACGGATCAAGGAGCCGCCGCAGCGCTACAAGGGCCTGGGCGAGATGGACGCCGACCAGCTGGCCGACACGACGATGGACCCCCGCAAGCGCACCCTGCGACGGGTGACGCTGGGCGAGGCCGAGCGGGCCGAGCAGGTCTTCGACCTGCTCATGGGCAACGACGTCGCGCCGCGCAAGGACTTCATCGTCGAGAGCGCGGCCGCGCTCGACCGAGCCCGCATCGACGCCTAGGACCTCAGGCCGACGGCCCCACCTCCCTGTTCCCCCCCGGCTCCCGCCCCTGTTCCCGCCCCCCTGTTCCCGCCCCCCTGTTCCCGACCGGACTCACCTGCTTGTCGGTTGTGGCGAGAATGCGGCCCCGAAACCAACGAACACGTGAGTCCGGTCGGGGACAGGGGAGGTGGGAGGGAAGGGGGAGACGGCGCGAACTCGACGGGCCGGTGTCAGGACGGGGCGGAGGACAGGTGGGAGCGGCAGCGACGTATCCCCGGCGATGTTTACGATGAGCGGTCGGGCTGCCACGTCGTGCCGCCGATGCCACCGATGTCACCGACCGCCGCGCCGCACCACAGGGGGAGCCGTCCATGGAGCAACCGTCCGGTCCGATCCTGCGGGCGGATGAGCTCTCGTCGGCCGGTGCGACCCTCGAGCGGCTCTCGGAGGCGTTCACCGGCAAGGTCGTAGGGCAGGGGCGGCTCCAGGAGACCCTGCTCATCGGGCTGCTGACCGGCGGTCACATCCTGCTCGAGTCGGTGCCCGGCCTCGCCAAGACCACCGCCGCGTCGACATTGGCGCACGCGGTGAGCGGCTCGTTCTCCCGCATCCAGTGCACGCCCGACCTGCTGCCCAGCGACATCGTCGGCACCCAGGTCTACGACGCCTCGACCGCCGGGTTCACGACCCACCTCGGCCCGGTGCACGCCAACATCGTCCTGCTCGACGAGATCAACCGGGCCTCGGCCAAGACCCAGTCGGCCATGCTCGAGGCGATGCAGGAGCGGCAGACCTCGATCGGCGGGCAGGCCTACCCACTGCCCGACCCCTTCCTCGTCCTCGCCACCCAGAACCCCATCGAGCAGGAGGGCACCTACGTCCTGCCCGAGGCCCAGCTCGACCGGTTCATGCTCAAGGACGTCCTCGACTACCCGACGCTGGAGGAGGAGGCCGAGGTCCTCTACCGGATCGACGCCGGCGTCTTCCGCGAAGACCAGAAGCCGGTGATCGCCATCGAGGACGTCCTGCGGCTCCAGGCCCTCACCCGGCGGGTCTACCTCGACCCCGCGATCGTGCGCTACGCCGTCGGCATCGTCTACGTCACCCGGCACCCGTCGACCTACATCGAGCCGGGCCTGGCCCGCTACGTCGAGTTCGGTGCGAGCCCGCGTGGCAGCATCGCCTTCAGCCAGGCCGCCCGGGCACGCGCGCTGCTCGCCGGCCGTGACCACGTCGTGCCCGAGGACATCAAGGCGCTCGCCCACCGCGTGCTGCGCCACCGGGTGGTGCTCGGCTTCGAGGCCGTCGCCGACGACACCCGCGTCGAGACCGTCGTCGACGCGCTCGTCGCCACCGTCCGGACCCCGTAGGGACCTCGAGGAGACCGTCGTGCCCGCCCTGCTGACCCCCGTGAAGAGCAAGCTCTACATCGTCGCGCACCGGCGCACCTGGGGTCTGCTCGACGGGGAGTACGCGTCGGTGTTCCGGGGCCGCAGCCTGGACTACAACGACCTGCGCGAGTACGTGCCTGGCGACGAGGTCCGCGACATCGACTGGAAGGCGACGGCGCGACATGGCAGCCCGCTGGTCAAGCGGTGGATCGCGACCCGCACGCAGACGGTGCTGTTCCTCGTCGACACCGGCCGCGGCATGGCGGCGCGGACCACCAGCGGCGAGCCGAAGTCGGCGGTCGCCATCACCCTCGTCGGGACGCTCGGCTACCTCGCCCTGCGCCACGGCGACCTGCTCGGCCTCGTCGAGGGTGACGACGACGCCACCCGCGGGTATGCCGCCCAGGGCCGGGAGGGGCACCTCGAACGGCTGTTACGCATAATCGACCGGCGCACCCGCCTCGACGGCGGTCGCAGCCGGCTGCGCGAGCAGCTGGAGTTCGTCGCGACCCGCTATCGGCAGCGCCTGCTGTTGGTCGTCGTCGCCGACGAGCACGACCTCGACGAGCGCGAGCTCGCCCTGGTCCGACGGCTGCACGCCCAGCACGAGATCCTCTGGGTGACGGTCGAGGACGCCGACCCGACGGACTCCGGGGCCGGCGACCATGCCGTCGACGTCGGCGACCACCTCGTCCTCCCACCCGAGGTGCGCTTCGACGAACGGCTGCACGCGGCGTACGCCCGCGA
>JALZBI010000340.1 GCA_030947565.1 Actinomycetota bacterium | reverse complement strand
ACCCGTGGGTGCTGCCGCAGGCGTCCGCGCCCGCCGCGCGGGCGCACGAGCCAGGCCCCCCCGCGTTTCCGACCGCCGCTGCCGACGGGTCGGAGCGGTTCCCGATCGGTAGCGAGGCGGGCTGGCGGGCCGACCCGACCGTGCCCGGGCAGCTGCGGCTCTGGGACGGCAAGCACTGGACCGACCACGTCCGCTCGCTCGAGCTCGAGTCGGACCAGGCGCGGCCGCTCGGGTCGATCCGCACCAACACCTCGCTTCGAGCCTGGGCGCTGATGGCCCAGCTCACCCTCGGCCTCTGGATCGCCGTGTCGTGCATCGCCATGCTGTGGCAGATCGCCACCCTGAACACCCTCGAGGTGTGGAGCCTGCAGCCCGGCGACCTGCACGAGGGCGAGGCGCGAGACCTGCTGCGCCAGACCATCCTCATCGTCGTGGCCCAGCTGCTCGTCCACGTCGTCAGCGTCGCCTTCCTGCTGGTGTGGATCGGCGTGGCGCGCAACGACCGCTACATCAACAAAGCCCTGCTGCGTGGATCCACCGGTGGGGCGGTCATCGGCTGGCTCATCATCTTCCTCCGCGTCAAGATCGCTCGACAGACGCTGACCGACCTGTGGCACGCGTCCAACCCGGCTCGGGCGGGCGACGGGCCACGTACCGGGTCACGAGCCACCCCGCCGCTCGTCCTGGCCTACTGGTTGCTGCGCTTCTTCACCCCGTGGGTCGTCCTGGTCGTGCTGCTCCGCGCCCGTGACGCCATCGGCACCGTGGACCGGCTCCGGGACTCGATCTTCGGCCTCATCCTCGGCACCGGGTTCCTCGTCGCCGCGACCGTGTGTCTCATCGTCGTCATCACCCGGGTCACCGACCAGCTTCGGGGGCGGGCAGCCAGCCCCGATCCACGGGCCGCCGCGCCCATCTCCGCGTCCTTCACGCGGGCCTGAGCGCGGGCGACCCCTCCGGGGGGCGCCGGCACGGCATACCCAGGCAGGGGGAGGGTATGCCGTGCCGGACGGTCGAGCGGTCAGCCGCCGGCGGTGGACCGGCCCGTCACCCCTGTGCCGCGAGACCCAGGTCGGCCACGGTCTTCTCGCGCATCTCGACCTTGCGCACCTTGCCCGTCACCGTCATGGGGAAGTCATCGACGATCTGCACGTAGCGCGGGATCTTGTAGTGGGCCAGCTTGCCGGCCGCGAACTCCCGCACCGACTCCGCGGTGAGCGGCGTCGCCCCCTCCCTCATCCGGACCCAGGCGCAGAGCTCCTCGCCGTAGCGCTCGTCCGGCACGCCGATGACCTGGGCGTCGAGGATGTCGGGGTGGGTGTAGAGGAACTCCTCGATCTCGCGCGGGTAGACGTTCTCACCGCCGCGGATGACCATGTCCTTGATCCGGCCGGTGATCTGCACGTAGCCGTCGTCGTCCATCACGGCGATGTCGCCCGTGTGCATCCAGCCGTCGACGAGGACCTCGGCGGTCTTGTCCGGCTGCTCCCAGTAGCCGAGCATCACCGAGTAGCCCTTCGTGCAGAACTCCCCCGGCTCGCCGCGGGGCAGGGTCGCCCCCGTCACCGGGTCGACGACCTTGATCTCGAGGTGCGGCCCGACCCGCCCCACGGTGCCGACCATCCGGTCGAACGAGTCGTCGGTGCGGGTCTGCGTGGAGACCGGTGACGTCTCGGTCATGCCGTAGCAGATCGTCATCTCGGTGATGCCGGTGGCGAGCAGCTTCTTCATCAGCTCGGCGGGGCACGGCGACCCGGCCATGATCCCGGTGCGCACGCTCGACAGGTCGTAGTCGGCGAAGGTCGGCAGCGCCCACTCGGCGATGAACATCGTCGGCACGCCGTAGAGCGATGTGACTCTCTCATCCTGCGTCGCCTGCAGCGTTGCGGCGGGGTCGAACCCGGGCGCCGGGATGACCATCGTCGCGCCGTGGGTCGTGCAGGCAAGGTTGCCCATGACCATGCCGAAGCAGTGATAGAAGGGCACGGGGATACAGACCCGGTCCTCCTCGGTGTAGCGGCACAGCTCGCCCACGAAGAACCCGTTGTTGAGGATGTTGCGGTGGCTCAGGGTGGCGCCCTTGGGGAAGCCCGTCGTGCCCGAGGTGTACTGGACGTTGATGGCGTCGTGGTGGTCCAGGCCCGACTGGATGTCGGCCAGCTGCTCGGCCGTGACCTCGGACGCCCCGGCGAGCAGCGCATCCCAGCTGTCGCGGCCGATAAGGACCACCTGCTCCAGGAGTCCCTTCGCCTGGAGGTCGGCCCGCACCTGCTCGATCATCGCGGCGTAGTCGCTGGTCTTGAAGGACGGCGCGGCCACCAGCATCCTGATCCCGGCCTGGTCGAGCACGTACCGCAGCTCATGCGTGCGGTACGCCGGGTTGAGGTTGACGAGGACCACACCGACCTTCGCCGTGGCGTACTGCACCAGGGTCCACTCGGCGCAGTTGGGTGCCCAGATGCCGACCCGGTCGCCGGTGACCAGGCCCGCCGCCACGAGCCCGCGAGCGACCTGGTCGACGTCGCGGACCAGCTCGGACCAGGTCCAGCGCCGGCCGGCGGCGACGTCGACCAGGGCCTCGCGGTCAGGCCACCGCGCTGCCGTGGCGTCGAGGTTGTCCCCGATCGTCTGCTCGATGAGAGAGACATCGGTCTCACCGGAGGACTGCGCGAGTGCGGGCTGGCGGTCGGATGGCATCGTCGCCTCCTGGTGGGGTCGGGGTTGCTCCCGAGTATGCCGCGCCGACCGCCACGGGCGAGGCGGTCGCGTCCGTGCCGTGGACGTCCGGCCCCACCTGTGACCACCGGCGGCCGTCAGCGCGAGTCGACGGCGTCCGGGCGGTCCGGCGCGGTGATCACCAGATCTGCGTGGGCCCGTGACGCAAGGACGAGCTCGGCGTTCGCCTGGTCCGGGCCGAGCGCCCACGACCGGGCCTGGTCGGCGTCCTTGCCGAACCGGGTATGCCGCAGCACGAGCCGATGCAGCCGCTCCGAGTCGGGCAGGTCGACGAACCACACCTCGTCGAACAGTCCCCGCACCTGGGGCCACGGCTCGATGTCGACGAGGAGGTAGTTCCCCTCGCTCACGACGACCCGGACTGTCGGCGGGAGCGCGATGGACGCGGCGACGGGCTGTTCGAGGTCGCGCTCGAAGCCGGGCACGTAGACGATGGCCGGCTCATCCGATCTCAGCCGGCGCAGGGTCGCCAGGAAGCCGTGGGCGTCGAAGGTCTCGGGCGCGCCCTTGCGGCCGCGCAGGCCGAGTGCCTCCAGCTGCACGTCGGCGAGGTGGAACCCGTCCATCGGCAGGTGGGCGACGGCAGGGACAGGAGGGGCGACCGCTCCCCCGCCGAGTCCGCCGAGCGCCTCGCCGAGCGCCTCGCCGAGCGCCTCGACGAGGTTTTCGGCGAGCGTCGTCTTGCCGGCTCCTGGAGCTCCCGCGATGCCGATGAGCAGGGGTCCCTTCGCCTCCGGCTCACGTGCGGTCAGTCGCGCGAGCACTCGGTCGACCAGGGACGCGAGCTCGGCGGGGGGGAGCAGGTGGGAGGGCGGCGGCATGCCCTCATTGTG
>JALZBI010000339.1 GCA_030947565.1 Actinomycetota bacterium | reverse complement strand
TTCCTCGACGGGATGGGCGAGGACAACCTCGAGGAGTTCGCCGCCGCTCGGCAGGGCGAAGCAGCGCTGCGGGCCGTGCTGGAGGCGCAGGTGCCCGATCTCGTCAGCGGAGACTCCGCGGCCGTCGTCGAGGGGATGCGCAGCCTGCTCCCGGACGTCGACCAGGCCGCGTTCACCGACGACTTCGCCACCTTCCTCCTGGCCAGCTTCCAGGAGGGCCTGAGGTCAGGGGTCGACGGCTGGGTCGACGACGACCTGGCGTTCCTCGCACCCTGGGGGTTCGACCTCGCCGCCCCGGCCCGGCACGGCATCCCCGTCTCCGTGTGGCAGGGCGGCGCCGACCTCATGGTGCCCGCCGCCCACGGTGCCTGGCTGGCGGCACACGTGCCAGGGGCGGTCCCCCACCTCGAGCCCGGTGACGGGCACCTGAGCATCGTCGTGGGCGCGGTCGACCGGATGGTCGACGAGCTCGCCGACCACGGCTGAGCGCCCTCACCGGCTCGTCGCCACCTCCACCGCCCCGCCGGCGGCATCCTCGTCGGCACTCTCGACTCCGCGGCCCGCCCGGCGCACCGAGATGTCCCCCGAGTGGTCGGTGCGGTAGACCCGGAACCCGTCCTTTCCCAGCTCGCCGACCGTCGACGGCGCCGGGTGGCCGTAGTCGTTCCCTTCGCCCACGCTGACGAGCGCGACGGGGGCATGGACGTATGCCAGCAGCTCGTCGTCCCGGTTCGCGGATCCGTGATGGGCGACCTTGAGGACGTCGACCGGTGGACTCCGTGCCCCCAGCGCCCCGTGGTCGTGGGCGCGAAGGGCGAGCAGCACCTGGTGAGCGGCCTCCCGCTCGACGTCGCCGAGCATGAGCAGGTGTAGCCCGCCCACCGCGACGCTCACGACCACGGAGGCGTTGTTAGGCACCGACCCGGCGTCGATCAGCCGCGCCGGCCACCAGACGTGGGCGGTCAGACCCGGCCACGACAGGTCATCCCCCGCGTGCACCTCGGCGAGCGGTACGCCGCCGGCCTGCGCCCAGTGGGATACCTCCCGCCATTGGTAGTCGGGCTCGTGGACGGGGGTGGTGAGCACCTGAAGAACGCGGCGGCGGTGGAGCACCCCCGGCATACCGTCGACATGGTCGGCGTGGAAGTGCGTGAGGACGAGGGCGTCGACGACATCGACCCCGAGCCGGGCCAGGCATCCGTCGACGAGCGCCGGGTCGGGGCCGGCGTCGACGACGACCGCTCGACCCGGACCGGTCGACAGCACGATCCCGTCGCCCTGCCCGACGTCGCACATGACCATCGTCCAGCCAGGCGGCGGCCAGACGACGAACCGGGTCGGCACGGCCACAGCCAGCAGGATGACCACCCCCGCGGCCGGCAGCATGGGTCGGCGGCGCGCGTGGTCCGCCAGCCAGGGGGCGGTCAGGAGCAGCACGAGGGACAGCCCGGCGAGCACGGCCGCCCCCCAGCCGTCCGCGGGCCACGGGATGCTCGCGAACGGTACGGCGGCGCCGGTGCGCGCCACCCAGGCGATCCCCAACGTGGGGAGGGCGGCGACCCACCCGACAAGGCTCGCCGCGGCCGGCGACAGCACCGACACCAGGGCGGTGGCAACCCCCAGGACCGTGGCCGGCGCCACCAGTGGTGCCGCCAACAGGTTGGCCAGGACGCCCACTAGGGAGACGGCGCCCTGCAGCAGCACGATCACCGGTGCGCACATGAGCTGGGCGGCGCAGGGCACGGCGAGCGCCGGCCCCCAGCCGCGGATCGGCGACGGGAGCCACCGCGAGATCACCGCTCCCCAGGGGGCGGCGAACAACAGCAACCCGAGGGTGGCCAACGTGGACAGGGCGAACCCGGGTGAGCGGCCCAGCCACGGGTCCCAGCAGAGCAGCCCGATGACCGCGACGGCCAACGCCGGCATGCCGATCGAACGTCGGGAGACGCTCAGGCCGACGAGACCCACGGCGCCCATCGCCGCCGCCCGGACCACGCTGGGTTCGGGTCGGACGAGCACGACGAACGCGAGCAGGAGCGTCCCGGCGAGCACGGGCCGCCAACGACGTCGCAGGCCCACCCACCGGGCCAGCCCCAGTGCGGCGACGAGCACGATGGCGACGTTGGACCCGCTGACCGCCGACAGGTGGGTCATGCCCGTGACCAACATCGCGTCATCGAGGTCGCTGGGCGTGCGGGCGGTGTCGCCGATGACCAGGCCGGGCAACAGCCCTCGGGCGTCGGCCGGCAACGCGTCGGTGGCTTCGGCGAAGCGGGAACGCACAGTCTGGGCAGCCGCGGCGACGACATCGGGTTCGTCGACCACCTGCGGCGGCCGCGACGGGGTGAGCACCGCCAGGACATCGTCAGCGGGGTCGCTCGGAGGCCCGAGGCGTCCGGTCACCTGCAGGCGCTGGTGCCAGCGCGCCGCCACCCAGTCAGGGTCGCCGAAGACGAGGACCGGTGCCGCGACGCTGGACTGCGCGCCCCGCCCGACGACGCGTTCGACATCGATCCGCAGCAGCACCGATGCCGCGCTCTCCGGACGACCGCGCGGCGGGGGGAGCAGACGTGGATCCGTCGCCACGGTGCCCACCACCGTCACCACCGCTCGCTCGGTCGCCAGCTGCCGGATCGGCCCGGCGTCGCGCGCCGCCGTCGCCGCGGCCAGCCCGGCCAGTGTGAGGGTGAGGGCGAGGGCGGTGAGGGCAGCGGCGGCCAGCCTGCGACCTGAGGTGGCTGACCGGCCTCGTCGGGTGCCGACCATCGCCCAGACGGCCGCCACCAGCGCCCCGACGGCCGACACCCCCGCCACAGACACGATGCGGTCGACCGGGCTCCCCACCAGCGAAGCGACACCAGCCCACCCCACGAGGGCCGGCACCAGCAACCGCAGGTCGCGAACCCGGTCCAACACGCGGCCGGACGCCGGGGAGGTGGCCGGTCTGTCGGCTGAGGCGGTGCGCGCGGACCCGGTCACACCCGAACCCTGGGCCGGATCTGGGTCAGGAGCTTGTCGCCGATGCCGCTCACCTCGCCGAGCTCGTCGACGCTGGAGAACCGTCCGTGCTGCCCACGCCAGTCGAGAATGCGTTGGGCGAGAACGGGTCCCAGGCCCGGCAGGCCGTCGAGGGCGGCCAGGGTCGCGGTGTTGAGGTCGACCACGGCGGCCGAGGTCGACCCCACCGATGACGCGCCTGGGTCGGCCATAACGGACCCACCAGGGCCGCCGTTGGCGCCGAGGGGCGCTGCCGGGGTCTCCCCTGGCCGGGGAACGACGAGCTGCTCACCGTCGCTGACGAGCCGGGCCAGGTTGAGCCGGCGGACGTCGGCGTCGGGCAGCGCTCCGCCCGCCGCCGTCAGGACGTCGGCGACCCGCGACCCGTCCGGGACGGAGACCACGCCCGGATGCACGACCTGCCCGACGACGTCGATGACGAGGGACCGGCGCACCGATGCATTCGCCGAGGACATGGCGGTCGACGGCGCTGACGCTCCGGCCGACAGAGCTCCCGGCGGCCCGCCCGACGGCCCGGCCGACGACCCGCCCGACGACCCGGGCCCGAACGCGGTCGGCAGCAC
>JALZBI010000060.1 GCA_030947565.1 Actinomycetota bacterium | reverse complement strand
AGAAGTACTCCTCGATCTTCAACTACCCGACCCTGACCTGGGCTGACTGCGGCGCGATCGGCTGGCTGGTCGACGGCGCCGCGATCATGAACCAGGTGCCCCTGTGCCGCTGCTCCTACGGGCCTTACGCCCGCGCGATGATCCGCGTCTGCAAGGAGGAGTCGTTCCATCAGCGGCAGGGCTTCGAGATCCTCTGGAACCTCGTCCGTGGCACGCGTGAGCAGAAGGCCATGGCCCAGGACGCCGCCGACCGCTGGTGGTGGCCGGCGCTGATGATGTTCGGCCCGCCCGATACCGGTGATGCGGCCGCGAAGGGCGGCCACACCGAGCAGTCGATGGCCTGGGGCATCAAGCGGTTCAGCAACGACGAGCTGCGTCAGCGCTTCGTCGACATGATGGTGCTGCAGGCCGACCGGCTCGGGCTCACCCTGCCCGACCCCGACCTGCGCTGGAACGCAGGGCGCGGCCACTGGGACTTCGGCCCGATCGACTGGGACGAGTTCTGGCGCGTCCTACGGGGAGACGGCCCGGGCAACGCCGAACGCATCTCCCACCGCCGGCGTGCCCACGACGAGGGCGCCTGGGTACGCGAGGCCGCCAACGCGTACGCCGCCAAGCAGGCCGCGCGCGAACGGCAGGGCTCTGCCGCGTGACCCCCGAGCCCGTTGCCCCGGAACGCAGCTGGCCGCTCTGGGAGGTCTTCGTGCGCGCCCGGCGGGGGCTTTCGCATACCCATGTCGGATCGCTGCACGCCCCCGACGCGACGATGGCCCTGCGTAACGCCCGCGACGTCTACACCAGGCGCCAGGAGGGCGTCTCGATCTGGGTCGTCGAGGCGTCGTCGATCACGGCCAGCAGCCCGGACGAGAAGGACTCCTTCTTCGACCCGGCCGCCGACAAGGTCTATCGGCACCCGACGTTCTACGACGTGCCCGAGGACGTCGAGTACCTCTGAACGACCGATTCGCCGAGCGCGCGCGGATCACCATCGTCCGGCGGCAGATCGGTGCGCACCTCGCGGATCGGTGCGCGGGTCCCCGAGAACAGCCGGGACGGCAGCGGTTTCCGGCCAGCGCGGGTCGGTCGTATCGTCAGCACCGTGAGCGACGGCGCAGCAGCCCCGGTCCCGACCCCTGGCCGGGCGGTTAATACGTCCGTGCGGCAGGGCGACGCGCTGGCCGCGGTCTACCTCCTCGGGCTCGCCGACGACGCGATGGTCTACGCGCAACGGTTGGGGGAGTGGCTCACCAACGCGCCTCAGATCGAGGAGGACATGGCCTTGGCCAACATCAGCCTCGACCTGCTCGGTCAGGCCCGCGGCCTCTACCCCCGGGTCGGCGAGCTCGACGGCAGCGGGCGCTCGGAGGACGACTACGCGATGCTGCGCGACGAGCGCGCCTGGAGCAACGTGCATCTCGTCGAGCAGCCGCGCATCGACTTCGCGTTCGAGATGGCCCGGTTGCTGTGGTTCTCGAGCTACCAACGCGAGCTGTATGCCGCTGCCCTGGCCTCCACGGAGCCGACCCTGCGGGCGGTGGCCGAGAAGGCCGTGAAGGAGGTCCGCTACCACCAGGACCACGCCCGCCAGTGGGTCGTGCGCCTCGGAGACGGCACCGAGGAGTCGCACGAGCGGATGCAGGCGGCCCTCGAGGCCGTCCTGCCCTACGTCGCCGAGCTCTTCGACGACGACCCGGTCAGCGCCGCAGCAGCCGAGGTGGGCCTCGGAGCCCGGCCGTCGTCGCTACACGCCGCAGTGGTCGCGGCCGTCGCCGAGGTGGTCGCCGAGGCGACCCTCAGCCTGCCCGACGGGTCGCGGTGGCGGTCGCGAGGCGGCCGGCAGGGCCGGCACTCGCGGCCGATGGGCTCACTCCTGGCCGAGCTGCAGCACCTCGCGCGGTCGCATCCGGGGGCGACGTGGTGACGACGCGCTCGACGCGCTCCGCCCTGGAGGAGGCCCTCGGCGCCGTTCCCGACCCTGAGGTGCCGGTGCTGTCCATCGCCGACCTCGGCATCCTGCGTGGGGTCACCGTCGACGACGTGGCCGGCACGGTCGACGTGACCATCACCCCCACCTATTCCGGCTGCCCCGCCATGGCCGCGATCGCCGACCATGTCGCCCACGTATGCCGCACGGCCGGCTGGCGGCCGCGCGTCACCACCCGCCTCAGTCCCGCGTGGACGACCGACTGGATGTCCCCCGAGGGTCGGGAGAAGCTGCGCCGGTTCGGCATCGCCCCGCCCGGGGGGCACGCGCATACCGGCTCGGCCGACCCGGCCCAGCAGGCCGGACCGGTCGTCGTGGCTCTGGCCCGTCGGGTCGTCGCGTGCCCGCGTTGCGGGTCGGACGACACGACCGAGCTGGCCCGGTTCGGCTCGACGGCGTGCAAGTCGCTGCGGCGCTGCGAGGCGTGCCGCGAGCCGTTCGACGAGTTCAAGACCATCTGACCATGGCGCTCGTCACCAGGCCGGCTCGACAACGCGCCCGGTTCCACCCGCTGGCGGTCACCGCCGTCGAACGCCTCACCGATGACGCCGTCGCCGTGACGTTCGAGGTGCCGAACGAGCTGTGGCCGGACTACCGGTTCGAGCCCGGTCAGCACCTCACCCTCCGCGCGACCATCGACGGTGAGGACGTGCGTCAGTCCTACTCGATCTGCCAGCCGAGGTCCGGCCGTGGAGGTGCGGGCCGGCTCCGGGTGGCGTCCGCGGTGGTCCAAGGGGGCCGGATGTCGACGTGGCTCAACACGACCGTGCGCGCCGGTGACCAGATCGAGGTCATGACGCCGATGGGCAGCTTCACCTGCCCCACCCGGCCCGAGCTCGCGCGCCATCATGTGGCCGTCGCCGCCGGCTCGGGCATCACCCCAGTGCTGTCGCTGCTCTCGACGGTGCTCGAGGAGGAGCCACTGAGCCGGGTCACCCTGCTGTTCGGCAACCGGCGGACGAGCTCGGTGATGTTCCTCGAGGAGCTCGAGGACCTCAAGAACCGCTACCCCGACCGGTTCCAGCTGGTCCACGTGCTGTCGCGCGAGCCGCAGGACGTGGAGCTGTTCTCCGGGCGGCTCGACCCCGACCGGCTGGCCCGCATCCTCGACGCGGTCGTGCCCGTGGCGGGCGTCGACGAGTGGTACCTCTGCGGGCCGTTCGGCATGGTCACCGGTGCCCAGGCTCTGCTCCAGGACCGCGGTGTGGACCCGCACCACGTCCACCACGAGATCTTCCACGTCGTCGAGCAGGGCGACCCAGCGACCGGCCGGCCGAGGCCCCCGGTGGGCATCGACGCGTCGGTGCCTCCTGCAGCGACCGTGACGGTGACGCTCGACGGGCGCACCACGGTCGTGCCGATGCCGTCGCTCGACGAGAGCATCCTCGACGCGACACTGCGGCTCCGACCGGACGCGCCCTTCTCCTGCACCAACGGGGTATGCGGGACGTGCCGTGCCCGCCTCGTCGAGGGTGAGGTGCGGATGGACCGCAACTACGCGCTGGAGCCGGACGAGGTGGCGGCCGGGATGATCCTGGCCTGCCAGGCCCACCCGGTCAGCCCTACGGCGACCGTCGAGTTCGACGCCTAGCCCGAACGGGCCGGGGTCACCCGCATCCGGGGTTCGATGCCCGCCTCCCAGCAAGGCCATGCAGACTGGGGGGCGATGAACGGGCCGAGGAGGGTGCGGATGCGGTGGCGACGCCCGTTCCGGCTGCGCCGGGTCGGGACTCTCGGATCGGCCCTGGTGCTGGTCGCCGCCGGTGCGGTGCTCCCGACCCACGAGGCGGTGGCGAGCCCGGCCTGCGCCGTCGGCCGGCCGGGTCAGGAGGCTTCCGGGGCGGCCCGATGCACCCTCCGCGTCAGCGGGGAGGAGCGCTCCTATCTGCTCTCGGTGCCGCCGTCCGGCCATCCGGCCCCGCTGGTGGTGGCCTACCACGGGTTGTCCCAGACCGCCGGCGTCTTCGATACCCAGACCGGCCTGGTGTCGGCCACCCGCGAAGCGGGGCTGGTCCTCGCCCTGCCGGAGAGCGAGGGCCCGGCGTTCAACGACGGCCGGTTCGGTTCGGCCGGCCCGAAGGACGAGGCGTTCACGATTGCGCTGATCGACGTGCTGGTCCGCTCCCACATCGCCGACTCACGCCGCATCGTCGTGACGGGGTTCTCCAACGGTGCGGGGATGGCCATGACGATGGCCGCCAAGCACCCGCAGTCGATCGCCTCCCTCGTCTCGATCGACGGCTCGCTGATGGGCGCTCCCGGGTCACCCCGGCCCACGGGCCCGGTGCGGGCGTTCCTCGTGCACGGCACGGCCGACCGCGTCCAGCCGTGGAACGGCCGGGCGGCCCGCGGCCGCATGCTGCCGGCCTACATCCCCGTCTCCGAGACGGTCTCCGCCTGGGTCGACGCCGCCGGAGGAGGCCCTGCCGTCGTGAACCGTCTGCCGGGAAGCCTCGGCCGAGGGCCGGTGGAGGTGACCACCTGGTCGCCGGGTCGGTCCGGTGCGCAGGTGACGGCCTACACGATCTCGGGCATGGGGCACGTCTGGCCGGTCGCCGCGTCGGACGTCGTCGACGCCACGGCCCTGGTCGTCGATGCGGCGTCGACCATGCCGGTCGCGGCGGGCACCTCGGCCGCCCGCATCGACGCCGTGGCCATGGGCCAGGGCGTGCTCTTACGGCACTGAGGCCGCTTCACCACCCGCACCCACCGGGACCCGCCGGTGGGGCTGGATCCGGAACGCGACGACGACCCCGACGACGAGCAGCACGAGCGACACCGTGAGCGGCACCCGCCAGTTGCCGTCCGTGGCGCCGAGCAGCAGCCCGAACACCAACGGGCTCAAGGTGCCGGCCAGCCCGAACCCGGTGTTCATGAAGCCGCTCGCCGCCCCTGCGTGCTCGGGGACCATGTCCATCGGCAGCGCCCACAGGGTCGAGTTGGTCAGCTCGAGCAGGAAGTATGCGGCCGCCAGGCTCACGGTCACGACGAGGAGCTGCTGGACGAGCAGGGCTGGGACGAGCGCCACCAAGGACCCGCCGAGGCCGATGACCAGCGGGAGCCGCCGAGCCGTCCGCCGGCTACGGCACCGACGCATCAGGGCGTCGGCGAGCCACCCGCCGACCAGGTCGCCCAGGGCGCCCGCGGCGAGGACGAGGCTGGTGTAGAGGGCGTAGGAGCCGACGTCGAGCCCGAACGAGCTATGGAAGACGGTGGGCAGCCAGGTGATGTAGACCCAGAGCAGCCAGCCGTAGCAGAAGTCGACGATGGCGACCGGGAGCAGGGCGGGGACGACGGTACGCCAGGGGGTCGGGGCCCGTCCGTCCGTGGCCGCCTCGCCGCAGGCCAGCTCCTCGAGCTCCACCGAACGGACCGCGGCGTGGTCGCGAGGGCGGTCGCGGAAGTAGGCGAACCAGCAGGCCGCCCAGAGCAGCGAGAGCCCGCCGACGACGTAGAAGCTGACCCGCCACGAGCTCACGGCGATGATCGCGCCCACCAGCAGGGGAGCCGCCGCGGCGCCCAGGCGCGAGGCCGCGTGCACCAGACCCTGGCCGGTGCCCCGCAGCTGAGCCGGCAGCCACCGCGACATCGCCGTCGTGGCCGTTGGGAACGCGGCGCTCTCACTGGCTCCGAGGGCCAGGCGGGCGGCGAAGAGCGTGCCGAGGCCGGACGAGGCACCGGTGCCCACCGTGGCGACCGTCCAGGCGCCCCCCAGCCACGCGAGCGTCCGCCGCGCACCGAACCGGTCTCCGAGCCAGCCGCCCGGCATCTGCAGGAACGCGTAGGACAGGGCGAAGGCGGAGAAGGCCAGACCCAGCTGGGCGTCGGAGAGGTGCAGGTCGCTCTTGATGAACGGGGCCGCGGTCGAGATGTTGCTGCGGTCGATGTACGCCAGGGCGTAGAAGATGCACAGCAGGACCATCACCTTGCTGCGGACCCGGTGGCGCAGCCGAGGACGCGGAGCGGTCGTGGACGTCTGGGTGTCTGTGACGCTGGGCATGGGTCACGCTCCTGTTGCGTGGTGAGGGCGGGTGCTGAGCCGGCGACGACCGGCCAGCGGCAGAGCGAGCGGGGTGCGGACGACGACGGCGGCGAAGGCGTACGACAGCGCGAGGGTTGCGCCCCAGGCGATCGCTCCGGAGAGCGTCGGGTCGAGCGACGAGTAGCCCCAGGCGAGGAGGGGTCCGAGCACGCTGTTGAGGAACAGGGGATGCACGAGGAAGACGCCGAACGAGACGATCGACGCCTGGTCGACGAACGCGGCGAGCCGGCTCCCCGGCCGGCGCCGCGCGGCATACACCCCACCGGCCGCGTAGAGGCCGAGCGTCAGCGCCACCGTCCACGGCACGACCGATGGCTGGAGCGGGTCATAGGCCTGGAACACCGATCCGCTGCTAGGCACCTGATGGAGGTAGACGCCGACGTGCACGGCGGCGGTGGCCAGCAGGGCGCCCACCACGGCCCGGGGGTGTTCGACGACCCACCGGTGCAACCGCTCGTGGTGGACCGCCGCGAGCGCGCCGGTGACGAAGTAGAACTGGTAGGTCGGTGAGAGAACCAGGTCGTAGGCCCGCACCGTGGCCCACCCCCCGGTCCACGACGTGTCATGGGTCATCGCCAGGGTGGCGAGCTCCAGCGCACCGCTGACGAAGAACAGCGCCAGGTGGTGGCCGGCCGTGCGGCGGACCAACCAGAGCAGCGCCGGGAACAGCAGGTAGAGCTGGAGGGAGACGAGCAGGAAGTAGAGGTGGTAGTTGCCGGTTCCCGTCAGCAGCTCGTGGCCGAGCTGTGGGAGGTCACCCACCCGAGGCGTGGCGCCGAGGGCGATCCACCAGTAGATGACCGTCCAGACGACATAGGGCAGCCCGACGTAGAGGAACCGGCGCGGCCAGAATCGACGGAGCCGCACCGGGGTGGACCCCTGGGCGTAGCAGAGCACGAAGGCGCTGAGGATGAAGAACGTCCCCCGGGTGAAGTGCAGGAGGGAGGCGAAGGCTCCGGTGGGGATGCTGTCGGGGCTCATCGTGGAGGTGACGGAGTGCACGCCGACGACGCAGACGAACGTCAGCAGCCGGACGACGTCCAGCTCATAGAGGTGACGCCTCCCCGGCCGTCGGTCGGCGGATGCGGGGGAATCCAGGGGCGTCGGCGCTGGGGCAGGCGGGCGGGGGGCACCTCCCGGGCTCACGGGTTCACACCCACGGCGGCGAGCGACTCCCGGTCCTGCGCGGCCACCAGTCGCCGGACCGGCTTCCCCGTCGGCCCGTGGGGCACCTCGGCCACGAGCCTGATCTCGACCGGCCGGCGTTCGCGGGGGAGCGCGGTCGCGCCCCGGGCGGTGAGCTGCTCCGCGAGATCGGGCGGCGCGTCCTGCGTGGGAACGACGTAGGCCACCGGCACCTCGCCGAGCACGGGGTCGGCGCGCCCGATGACGACGGCCTCGGCGACGGCGGGGTGGCCTCTGAGCACGTCCTCGACCTCCCGAGGGAACACCTTCTCGCCACCGCGGTTGATGACGTCTCCCTCCCGACCGGTCAGCGTCAGGTAGCCGTCGAGGTCGTACCAGCCGAGGTCTCCGGTGTCCAGCCAGCCTTCGGCGTCGAACCGGTCGGCGCCCACGTCGGATGCGTAGCAGGGGATGACTCCCGGACCTCTGAGGACCACCCGCCCGACCCTGCCGGGTGCGGCGTCGGCGCCCTGCTCGTCCAGGACCCGCAGCTCGACGCCGACCGGCTTCCCGACCGTGCCCGGCCGCCGGTCGTGGAGCGGGTTCGCGGTGATCTGGCTGGCGGCCTCGGTCATCCCGTAGGACTCGATGACGGGCACGCCGTAGCGCTCCTCGAACCGGGCCATGACCGCTGGGGACAGGGGGGCCGAGGCCGACCGGACGAAACGCAGCGACGACGGGGCGACCGGCCCGGGCGGCTCATTGGCCAGGATGGCGATGATCGAGGGGACGGCGTTGACCCAGGTCGTGGCCCGACGACCGACCAGGTCCCAGAACCCGGTGCGGTGGAAGCGGCCGTCCAGGACCACCGTGCCGCCGGAGACCAGCGGCGCGAGCAGCCCGACCACCTCGCCGTTGACGTGATGGAGCGAGAGGGAGTTGAAGCCACGGTCCAGTGGTTCGAGCCCGTGCGCCTGAGCCACTGAGCGGGCGACGTGGAGCAGCTGCGCCTCGGGCAGGCGGACCGCCTTGCGTGGCCCCGTGGAGCCGGAGCTGAACAGCAAGGATGCTCCATCGGCGACCTCAGGCGGCTGGGCGGACTGTGGGGAGCCCGTCTCGCGGGGCGCCCGCGGCCACATCGTGGTCCCTGAGGCATGGAGCACGCGCGTCACCCCCTGAGGGGGAGGCTGGTCGCCGACCACGACCACGGTGGTCGTCGCGGTCGCATCCACAAGCTGTCGCAGTGCCTCCGGTGGCGCGGCGGCATCGAGCGGCACAACCGTCGAGCCACCGGAGATCAGGGCGACGAACAGGACGCCGAACGCCACCGGGTCCGCGGCGAGGAGGGCCACGCGGTGGCCGGCAAGGCCTTGGGTACGCCACTGCTGGACCACCGCCGCGAGCTCGGCCCGGGTGACGACGCGGTCGGTCCGTGCCCCCTCCAGCCACGGCACCTCAGGTGCGTCGGCCGCCTGGGCGGTCACCACGGCGGCAAGGCACTGCACCTCCTGGTCCGGCATCGCTCTCCTCTGGTCTTCCCGTCGGCCACCTTTCGGGAACGGAATCCGCGCCAGCCCGGCGTCTGCTGTGTCCCACCTGTGCAAAGGCACCGGCCCAACAGGCCCATCGCGAGATGGACCCAACCCATGGAACGGGTCACCTCGTGGCCCGCACGCCGCGGGTGGGCCCTAGCCGGACCAGTGGGGGCCGCGGCCGATGCGGATCGGGCCGGAAGCGGTCAGGGGGTCGACGGCGTCGCCCTTCTGCGTGGTGACGACGACGCCCGCGTCACGTAACCCCGCCGCGACCCGGCGCGCGTCGTCCATCACGGTGCGGAAGCGGTCACCGGCGACCACCCGCGCGGCGTCGCTGGGGCAGATGGTCGAGGTCGGCTCGCGGTGCCGCAGGAGGGCGCGCACCGTGGCCGCGAGGCGCTGGTCGAGCCCCTCGGGGGTCAGCGCGTCCCACCACGGGTCGCCCCGTTCGCCGAGGGCGACCTTCGCGTCCTGCACCCGGGTCCGCGCCGCGGCCATCGGCTCGTCCTCGTCCTTGTCCTTGTCCTCGACCTTGTCCTTGTCCTGGGTCGCCGCCTCGGACGAGGGCCCGGTCGCAGAGGCCTTCTTGGCGTCGCGCACCGCGCGCCGCGCCGCCATCAGCTCCTTCACCAGCTCGGCCCTCAGCCGCTCCGGGATGCCCGGGTCGGTGG
>JALZBI010000338.1 GCA_030947565.1 Actinomycetota bacterium | reverse complement strand
AGGGCCGCCGCCCGCGGATCCTGGTGGCGAAGGTGGGCCAGGACGGCCACGACCGCGGCCAGAAGGTCATCGTCACCGCATTCGCCGACATGGGCTTCGACGTCGACGTCGGACCGCTCTTCTCCACTCCGCAGGAGGTGGCCCAACAGGCCGTCGATGCCGACGTGCACATCGTCGGGGTCAACTCGCTCGCCGCCGGCCATCTGACACTGGTGCCCGAGCTCAAGAAGTCCCTGGCCGACCTGGGTCGCGAGGACATCATGGTCGTCGTCGGCGGGGTGATCCCACCCGACGACGTACCCGCCCTGGAGAAGATGGGCGCCGCCGCGGTGTTCGGACCCGGCACCGTCATCGCCGAGGCGGCCGGGGACCTGCTCGAGAAGCTCTCGGCAGACCTCGGGCACTGAGGTGGCCTACGACATCCCCGCCCTCGTCGCCGGCATCCGGGCCGTGGATCGGGCGACGGTCAGCCGGGCGATCACGTTGGTGGAGAGCGCCCGCCCCGACCACCGGGCGTCAGCCCGCGAGCTGCTCGCCGAGCTCGCGCATGGCGTGACGGACGGCCACACCGTCCGGGTCGGCATCTCGGGGGTTCCCGGCGTAGGCAAGTCAACGTTCATCGAGACGCTCGGCCAGCAGCTGACCGGCTCAGGGAAGAGCCTGGGCGTTCTTGCCGTGGACCCCTCGTCGGTGCGCACGGGCGGCTCGGTGCTCGCCGACAAGACCCGGATGACCAGGCTGTCGGCCGACCCGCTTGCCTTCATCCGGCCCTCACCTACGGCCGGGACGCTCGGCGGCGTGGCCAGGGCGACGACCCAGGCGATGGCGGTGCTGGAGGCGGCAGGATATGACGTGGTCCTCGTCGAGACGGTGGGCGTCGGCCAGTCCGAGGTCACCGTGGCCGGCATGGTCGACACGTTCTTGTTCCTCGCCTTGGCGCGCACTGGGGACCAGCTGCAGGGGATCAAGAAGGGCATCTTGGAGATCGCGGACGTGATCGCGGTCAACAAGGCCGACCAGGACCGGATCACCGAGGCGCGGTCGGCAGCAAAGGAGCTGTCCGGAGCGCTGCGGCTGGTTGGTCCAGGGGCCGACGGCTGGGTGTCTCCGGTGCTGACCTGCTCCGGGCTCGAGGGCACCGGGGTCGACGAGGTATGGGCAAAGATCTGCGCCCACCGCGAGCACCTGGAGGGCGCCGGCCTGGCCGCCAAGAGGGCCGACCAGCAGCTGAGGTTCACCTGGGCGCTGGTACGCGACGAGCTGGACCAGCGGCTGCGGCACTCACCAGGAGTCGCAGCCATCCGGGACGAGATCAGCCGGAAGGTGCTGTCCGGCGAAGTCGCGGCGCCACTCGCCGCCGACCGCATCCTGGCGGCGTACGACGCGAAGTAGTCTTGACCCTTGTGTCCGACCCCTCATCCTTGATCGCCGACCTGAACGGTCGCGTGGCCACCCGGATCGATGCCCTGGCCGAGGAGATCCTCGACTTCCGCCGCGATCTGCATGCCCACCCCGAGCTGTCCTGGGTCGAGGAGCGTACGTCGACGCTGGTCGCCAAGCGTCTCGACGAAGCTGGGCTGGCCACCACCACGCTGCCCCACGGCGGGCTGACCTGCGACATCGGCGACCAGGGTCCGATGATCGCGCTCCGCGCGGACCTGGACGCCCTGCCGGTGGACGACCTCACCGAGGACCCCTGGCGAAGCACGGTCAGTGGCGTCGCCCATGCCTGCGGCCACGACGTCCACACCGCCTCGCTGCTCGGGACCGGCATCGCCCTCGCGGAGCTGGGCGCCCGGCTGCCTGGCAGGGTGAGGCTGATCTTCCAGCCGGCCGAGGAGGTCATGCCGGGGGGAGCGCTGACCTCGATCACGGCCGGCGTACTCGATGGGGTCGACCGGATCTTCATGTTGCACTGCGATCCCGCCGTCGACGTGGGTTACGTCGGCCTGCGAGTCGGACCGGTGACCGGTGCGGCCGACGCGCTCGACGTACGTCTGCGTGGGCGGGGCGGACACACCTCACGCCCCCACCTGACCGAGGACCTCACCTTCGCCCTGGGCAAGCTGGTCACCGAGCTGCCCGCCGTGCTCTCGCGCCGGCTGGACCCGAGAGCCGGTGTCAGCGTGGTGTGGGGGCTGGTGCACTCGGGCTCGGCGATGAACGTGATCCCGGCCACCGCCCGCGCGGCGGGCACCGTCCGGATGCTCGACTCGGTGGCCTGGGGCGAGGCGGAGGCACTGGTGCGTACGTCGATCGAGCAGCTGCTCCTGCCGTACGGCATCCACAGCGAGGTGCGCTACGAACGTGGCGTGCCACCAGTGGTCAACGAGCCCGGGGCAACCCAGCTGCTCGGCCGAGGTGTTGAGGCGGTGCTCGGTCGAGCCGGTGTGGTGCCGACCGCCCAGAGCCTTGGCGGTGAGGACTTCGCCTGGTATCTCAAACGTGTGCCCGGCTCGATGGGCCGGCTCGGCACTCGCACCCCCGGCGGTCCGACGTACGACCTGCATCAGGGCGACCTGCGCATCGACGAGCGCGCCGTGACGATCGGCGCCAAGGTGCTCGCGGCGACGGTCGTAGCCGGCTTGGTCACCGCCGGGTAACAAGTCGAAGACCTCCGCGAGTGGGAAGTATCGCCGAACGCCTGGCGGTACTAGGGTTTGGCTGGTTCCCGACGTCACGACCGGCGTCGACTGAGTGAGGAGAAGCCCCGTGCGTCACGCAACCAAGATCGTTGCCGCAGTAGGCGCAGTAGCTCTGCTGGCGGCGGGCTGTGGCAAGCCCAGCTCTAGTAGCAGCAGTGGTACTGGATCAGGCAGCGGCAGCAACGGCGGCGGTGGCACCTCCAGCAAGCCGTTCAACGCCTGCATGGTGCTCGACACCGGCGGCGTCGACGACCACTCGTTCAACCAGTCGTCGTGGGCCGGCCTGCAGGCCGCGAACAAGGCGAACCCGAACATCAAGATCAACTTCGTCTCGTCGAACTCCCAGAACGACTACGCGCCGAACCTCACCGCCGAGACGAACAAGGGCTGCAGCACCGTCATCGCCGTCGGTGGTCTGATGACCAGCGCGGTCGCGAAGATCGCCAAGGCCAACCCTCAGCAGCATTATGCGGAGATCGACGCCCCGCCCTCGGGCACCAACGTCTACGGCATGCAGTACGACACCGCCCAGGGCGGGTTCCTCGGTGGCTACCTCGCCGCCGCGATGAGCAAGACCCACAAGGTGGCGACGTACGGCGGCCTCAACATCCCGCCGGTCACCATCTACATGGACGGCTTCTGGGAGGGGGTGCAGTACTTCAACAAGACCAAGCACGCCAACGTGGCGGTGCTCGGCTGGAACGAAAAGAAGCAGAAGTCCGGCACGTTCGCCAACTCCTTCACAGACCAGAACAAGGGCAAGTCGATCACCTCCGCCTTCGTCCAGCAGGGTGCCGACGTGGTCTTCCCCGTCGCCGGAGGCACTGGTCTGGGGTCCGGAGCTGCCGCGCAGGCATCTGGCGGCAAGCTGATGGTGATCTGGGTGGACACCGACGGGTGCATCAGCGCTCCGCAGTACTGCAAGTACTTCCTCACCAGCGTCA
>JALZBI010000337.1 GCA_030947565.1 Actinomycetota bacterium | reverse complement strand
ACGGTCGAGCGCCCGGCATCGGCGCGGGGCCGTCTCGCCCGGCTTCGGGCGCGGCTCGCACGCAGCAACAGCGCCATCGGCAATGCGCTCCTGGTCCTGCTCTCGCGCGGCGGGCTCGACGAGGCGGCCTGGGAGGACGTCGAGGACACCCTCATCGGCTCCGACCTGGGGGTGGAGGCGTCTGGCGAGCTGGTCGGTCGTCTGCGCCAAAAGGTCAAGATCGACGGCTCCGGAACGACCGATGAGGCCACGGTCCGGGGCTGGCTGAAGGCGGACCTGCTCGATCTCGTCGACCCGGCCATGGACCGCCGGATCGCCTCGTCCCGGATGGAGGGGCGTCCCGCCGTGATCCTCGTCGTGGGCGTGAACGGCACCGGCAAGACGACGACGGTCGGCAAGCTCGCCCGCGTGCTCGTGGCCGAGGACCGCGACGTGGTGCTCGGCGCGGCTGACACGTTCCGAGCCGCCGCCGCCGACCAGCTGGAGACGTGGGGTGCCCGGGTGGGCGTGCTGACCATCCGCTCCGACAAGGAGGGCGCCGACCCCGCGGCCGTGGCCTTCGACGCGGTCAAGGCCGGCGCGGAGATCGAGGCCGACGTCGTCATCATCGACACCGCCGGCCGCTTGCACAACAAGGTCGGGCTCATGGACGAGCTCGGCAAGATCAAGCGGGTCATCGAGAAGCAGAGCCCCATCGACGAGGTGCTCCTCGTGCTCGACGCCACCACCGGTCAGAACGGGTTACGCCAGGCTGAGGTCTTCGCGCAGGCGGTCAACGTGACCGGAATCGTGCTCACCAAGCTCGACGGCACGGCCAAGGGTGGCATCGTCGTCGCCGTGCAGCGCCAGCTCGGGGTCCCCGTCAAGCTGGTCGGTCTCGGCGAAGGACCCGACGACCTCGCCCCCTTCGACGCCGAGGCCTTCGTCGACGCCATCGTCGGCTGAGCTACGGCGCTACCGGTGCGGCCGAATGGAGAGGTGAGCGAGCGCTAGAGCGCTCGGATATACCTCCACCCGGATGTGGGTGGTTGGGGGTCAGGCGGCCGGGCGACCCCCCGGCCGGCTGTGACCGGGGGCGGTGATGGCCCACCGGATCGCCTTGACCGCGGCGTCGGCGACGGGAAGGGTGACCATCCGCTCCGTCATGGGCAGCGCCGGCAGGCGCAGCATCTCCTTGGCCCACATCGGAAGCAGGGCGACCCCGCCGCCGGCGAGCGCGGCATACCCGGGCTTCTCCGACCAGCCCAGCGGGGGTTGGAGGAGCAGGAACCGGGCGGCCTCACGGGCTTCGGTCGAGGCGCTTAGCTCGGGCCGGTAGCGGTCCATCAGCGCGTCGAGCTCGGCGACCGTCCGGGGCGTGCCGACGGCGCCGAGCCGCTCGGCGACGAGCCCCGACTGCGCGACGTACCCGTCCTCGTCGGCGGGGCTCAGCCGCCCCGCACCGAACCGCCGGTATGCGGCGAGGAAGCTGTCGGCCTCGGCCGCGTGGACCCAGCTGAGCAGGTGCGGGTCGGACGCGGCATAGGTGCGGCCGTCCGGGACGCGACCGCGCACCCGTTCGTGGATGCCGCGCACCGCCGCGACCGCTGCCTCCGCGTCCCGGACGGTACCGAACGTCGTCGTCGCGAGAAAGGTCGACGTCCGCTGCAGGCGGCCCCACGGGTCGGAGCGGTAGCCGGAGTGGCCGGCGACCCCGGCCATGGCGAGGGGGTGCAGCGACTGCAGTAGCAGCGCGCGGATCCCGCCGACGAACATCGACGCGTCATCGTGCACGCGCCAGACCGGGTCGGACGGGGCGAACCAGCGCTCCCCCTCGGAGGTCCAGATGGCCCGAGCCTTGACCTCCGCGTCGGACCCGGCGACCCGGTCCCTCAGGGAGTTGAGGAGCCAGCGACGCGCGGGTTGGGCCATCGAGCCGATAAGGGCGGAGGTGCTCACCCGCTCATCATCACCCGCGGACGACGGTGCGGCTCACCGGGGGCCGCCCCGTGCGCACGGGAGCGGACACCCCTGCTGCCCGATCGCGAAACACAGTGATAACAGACGGGCGACATTGCTTACACGTCCGTAACCCGGGCGACGACGCCGCGAAACCCGTCACCGCCACGCTGATCCGTCATGAGCGCACTATCCTTCGTAACGGCGGACACGCCGTTCATCGACAGCGGGAACACAGCCTGGACCATCGTGGCCGCAGCCCTCGTCCTCTTCATGACGCCCGGTCTGGCCTTCTTCTACGGCGGCATGGTCCGCACCAAGAGCGTCCTCAACATGATGATGATGAGCTTCATCACGATGGGGACGGTCGGCACGATCTGGATCCTGTGGGGATACAGCATGGCGTTCGGCCCGGACCTCGGGGGAGGTCTCGTCGGCAACCCCTTTGCCGAGTTCGGCCTGAGCGGCGTGTTCAGCAAGATCTACGGTTTCGTCCCGGCCAACGCGGCCACGGGGGCGGCGGCCGCAGGCGGGATCCCCGGCGGCGCCTTCGTCGCCTTCCAGGTGGTCTTCGCCATCATCGCCGTGGCCCTGGTCTCCGGCGCCATCGCGGACCGGGCCAAGTTCGCCACGTGGACCGTCTTCACGGTGCTCTGGGCGACCCTGGTCTACTTCCCGGCGGCGCACTGGGTGTTCGCCTTCAGCGGCTTCGCCGCGGAGACCGGAGGGTGGATCGCCAACAAGGCCGACGGCCTCTTCCTCGGGGGCGTCGGCGCCTACGACTTCGCCGGCGGTACCGCCATCCACATCAACGCCGGCGTCGCCGGCCTGGCCCTGGCCCTCATCCTCCGCAAGCGGGTCGGGTGGCCCAAGGAGCCGATGCGGCCGCACAACCTCACCCTCGTCATGATCGGCGCCGGCATCCTGTGGTTCGGCTGGTTCGGCTTCAACGCCGGGTCCGCCCTCAGCGCCGGTCCGCTCGCGGCCGGTGTCTGGGTCAACACCTTGGGAGCCACCTGCACCGCCATGCTCGGCTGGCTCATCGTGGAGAAGCTCCGAGACGGCCACGCCACCTCCCTCGGTGCCGCCTCCGGTGTCGTCGCTGGACTCGTGGCCATCACCCCGGCCTGCGCGACGGTCAGCCCGATCGGCGCCCTCATCGTCGGGCTCCTCGCCGGCATCGGGTGCGCCTTGGCCGTCGGCCTGAAGTTCCGGTTCGGCTTCGACGACAGCCTCGACGTCGTCGGCGTCCACCTCGTCGGTGGCCTGATCGGCACCCTGGTCATCGGCCTGCTCGCCGACGCCACCAACAGCCCCACGGCGGCAGCGGGCCTGACCCAGAACGACGGGCTCTTCTTCGGTGGTGGCTTCACGCAGCTCGGCGCGCAGGCCGAGGGGGCCGCGGCCGTGCTCATCTACTCGTTCGTCGTGACCTTCATCATCGGCTTCGTCCTCGACAAGTCGATGGGCTTCACGGTCGCCGCGGACGACGAGGTCAACGGCATCGACCTGCTGGAGCACGCTGAGACCGCCTACGAGCTCAGCAGCTTCGGCGGAGGCTCGGCCCGCAGCGTCATCGCGGCCCGGACCGCCCCCCTGCAGCCCGGCCCGTCCGGCCCGTCCGGCCCGTCCGGCCCGCCCACCGACTCCTCAGC
>JALZBI010000336.1 GCA_030947565.1 Actinomycetota bacterium | reverse complement strand
GTCGGACGCAACATCGTCGGCGGCCTGCTGGCCATGATCGTCACCTACGCCATCGGCGCCCTGGTCGGCACCCAGCTCTAGCGCGGCGTCGTGCGGCGTCGTGCAGCGTCGTGCGGCGTCGTGCGGCGTCGTGCGGTGACAGCCATGGTCACAGCCACGCCCCCACCATTCGCTTCCCCCACCCCCTCCCCACGTCTCCCCCACGCTTCCCCGACCGGACTCACGTTCTTGTCGGTTCGAGGCCGTGTCGAGGCGGGAAACCGACGAACACATGAGTCCGGTGGGTGACTGACGGGCCAGGCCGGGCTCTACGTCAAGGTGGCGACGAGGATGGCCTTGATGCTGTGCATGCGGTTCTCGGCCTGGTCGAAGACCACCGATGCCGGCCCCTCGAACACGTCGTCGGTCACCTCCAACGCGGTCAGCCCGAACTGGGCGTGAACGTCGCGACCCACCCCGGTGCCGAGGTCGTGGTAGGCCGGGAGGCAGTGCATGAACCGCACCCCGGGGTTGCCGGTGCGGGCCAGCAGGTCGGCGTTGACCTGGTAGGGCCGCAGCTGCTCGATCCGGTCAGCCCACACGGTCTTCGGCTCGCCCATGGACACCCAGACGTCGGTATGCACGAAGTCGGCTCCCGCGACACCGGCATCGACGTCGTCGGTCACGGTCAGACGGGCACCGGTGACGATCGCGACGTCGCGGGCGGCCTCGACGACGGCGGCCGCGGGCTGGAGCCCGTCCGGAGCGACGATCCGCACGTCCATGCCCATGAGCGCCCCCAGCACGAGCAACGAGTTGCCCATGTTGAACCGGGCGTCCCCCACGTAGGCGAAGGCGATCTCGTCGGCCGGCTTGCCCGCGTGCTCGAGCATCGTCACGGCGTCGCACAGCGCCTGGGTCGGGTGCCACAGGTCGGTGAGGCCGTTCCAGACCGGCACACCGGCATACCGGGCCAAGCTCTCGACCGTGTCCTGGGCGGCGCCGCGGTACTCGATCCCGTCGAAGAAGCGGCCCAGGACGCGTGCGGTGTCGGGGACCGACTCCTTGTGGCCGATCTGGGTGCTGGAGGGGTCGAGCACAGTGACGTGGGCGCCCTGGTGGTAGGCCGCGACCTCGAACGCACACCGGGTGCGCGTCGACGTCTTCTCGAAGATGAGCGCCAGGGTGCGGCCGACGAGCCGCTGGACCTCGCGCCCCTCGCGGCGCTCGGTCTTGAGGGCGAGGGTGAGGTCGACGAGTGAGCGCCACTCACCGGGCGTGAAGTCGAGCTCACGCAGAAACGACCGTCCGGTCAACGATATCGTGCGGGTACCAGACACCTCGCCCATGCTAGATGCCGGACCCGCAGGGGACCTGGGTCTCTCGTGAGGCGGCCGCCCCGGCCCTAGCGTGGAGTCATGGACCGATACCGCGGGCGCGCAGGGCTGGTCACGTCGGCCGTGCTGGTCGCCCTCGCGTGCGCCGCCTGCACCGAGACCAACAGCGGTCCGGGGCCGTCCACGGGCAGCCCGTCGGCCGGGGGGACGGCGGCCTCGTCCGATTCCTCCGGCTCGTCAGGGGGCTTCACGGGCGGGATTGACAGCACCACGGGGTTCACCGCGATCTCGGCCAGCTACCTCACGACCCCCTCACCGGTGGAGATGAGCGACGGCAAGGTGCACCTGGCCTACGAGCTGGCGATCACCAACGCCTCATCGCTGCCCACGCGGGTGGACGGCGTCGAGCTGCACGACGCGGCGACCTCGGCCCTCGTGCCCGGCGCCACCGGTCGGGTCGACCTCACCCCGCTCGGTGGGGGCACCGAGGCGGAGGGCACCACGTCTCCCGGTCCCGGCAACACCTCCGTGACGATTCCGCCGTCGAGCACCGACATTGCGTGGATCGACGTGGTCTTCCCGCAGCGCTCCGCAGTGCCGGCAACGATCGAGCATGTCGTGAGCGGCGCCCTGCTGCGGCCGGACGGCACCCCCGTGCCCACCCAGTTCCGCGTCGGTCGCACGGCGACGGCCACCGACGGACCGGTGGTCCTGGGCAGCCCCGTCCCGGCCGGCACGTGGTACATGAGCGAGGGCTGCTGCGCCGACGACACGCATCACCGGCGGGGCCTGGCTCCCGTCAACGGCGAGCTGCTCGTGCCCCAGCGCTACGCCATCGACTTCTACAAGCTGGACGACCAGCACCGGTCATGGGTCGGCGACCCGACCAAGCTCGAGAGCTTCCTCGCCTACCGGCAGCCCATCCTGGCGGCCGCGGCCGGCACCGTCGTGGCCGCCTTGGACGGCCTGGCCAACAACCCCGACCTCCCCAAGCCGCCCACCCCGCCGGCCATCACGGGCACCGTCGGTAACCACGTCATCGTCAAGGTGGCCGACGGCGTCTACGTGCTCTACGGACACATGGACCCCGGGTCCGTCGCGGTGCGGGTGGGCGACAAGGTCACCCGGGGCCAGCAGATCGGCCTCATCGGCACGAGCGGCAACTCGACGACCCCGCACCTGCACTTCCAGATCCTCACGACCCCGACCTACTTCCCGGCCGACAGCAAGCCCTGGGTGTTCGACTCCTTCACCCTCCTCGGCCGGGTCACCGAGCGTCTCTGGGACGACAACATGGGCCTCGAGCCCACCGGCGTACTCCCCTTCGCCGCCGCGGCGTCGCCGTCGACGCGCACCAACGAGCTGCCGATCGACCGGGACGTGATCCAGCTCGGGTCGTGACGGTGAGCCGCGCCACGGTCGGCCGTTCGGTCACGTTTGCGTCTCCGCGAGGCGTGTTGCGCCGGAACTCCCGGAGCACCGACGCGTATCAGCGCAGACTGGTGGTGCTCCTTCAGAACAGACGCGCAGCCCGGGCGACCACCCAGAACCGGCGCGCAACCGAAAACTTCGGCGGTTGGCCCGTTGTGGTACGTGAACCGCCACCTACGCCCGGTCCCGGTGGGACCGGGCTTTTCGGTGTTCCTCCGCTCTGGACACCGGGCTGCGGCGAGACCATCCTCGGAGCGGTGAAAGTCTTTCGCGTGATCGCCAACCTGCAGGTGCCGGACATCGACGCCGCCAAGGGCTTCTACGCCGGCTTCCTCGGCCTCGCGAGGGAGGAGTTCAACCTCGGCTGGGTTGCGCGTTACACCTCCCCCGAGACCGGAGCGACCGTCCAGCTGGTCACCCGCGACGCGACCGCACCGGTGGATGCCGACATCTCGGTGCACGTCGACGACGTCGAGAGCGCGTATGCCGAGGCGCATCGGCTCGGATACGAGATCGTGCATCCGCTGACGACCGAGGAATGGGGGGTGCACCGGTTCCTCGTCCGGGCACCCGACGGCACCGTCGTCAACCTCGTGGGGCACCCGGACTGACGGGAGCCGCGGACCGGCCGGCTGGCCGAAGTCCGGTATGCCCGTGCAACTGAGCCCAGAACCGGTCATGGTCCAGCCCGTTGGGTCCACCCGAATCACACGGTGACGACCGTGAGGCCGCGACGACCGCCTGCGCGTCCACGAAGCGGTGGCGACGCAGAGGCCGCAGCTCAGCCGCCGCCCCCGTTCCTGGTCACGACGAACGAGGTGCCGTCGTCGAGCGCCCGCACGATGTGGCC
>JALZBI010000059.1 GCA_030947565.1 Actinomycetota bacterium | reverse complement strand
CGGTGAGCCAGCTGAGCCCGGTGAGCCCGGTGAGCCCGGTGAGCCACAGATGATGGACGCGCACGGCCGACCCGGACGGGTGCTGCTCCTCGGTGGGACGAGCGAGATCGGCCTGGCCATCCTGCGCGAGCTGCCGCTGGCGCCCGACACCGAGGTGATCCTCGGCGGTCGTGACCCTGAGCGCCTCGCGGCCGCCGCCGCTGACCTTCCGCAGCCGGTCACCGTGGTGCCCTACGACGCGACGGCCACCACCGACCACGACGCCCTGATCGCCGAGATCGTGGCCGCCGGCGACCTCGACCTCGCCATCTGTGCCGCCGGCATCCTGACGCCGCAGGACCGTCTCGACGCCCACCCCGACGAGGCCGCCACCATGGTCGACACCAACCTCACCGGCCACATCGTCACCCTGCTCGCCCTGGCGCGGCACCTCACGCACCAGGGACACGGCACCCTCATCGTGCTGTCCTCGGTGGCCGCCGTCCGGCCCCGCCGGGCGAACTACGTCTACGGCGCCACGAAGGCCGGCCTCGACGCCTTCACCCGCGGGCTGGCCGACGCGCTGACCGACACCGGCGTGCGGGTCATCCTGGTGCGTCCGGGCTTCGTCATCGGGCGGATGACCGAGGGCATGACGCCCGCACCCCTGGCCGTCACCGCCGCCGTCGTCGCCACCGCCGTGGCCGACAGCTACCGCCGTCCCGCTTCACGCGGCATCGACATCGTCTGGGTGCCCCGCACCCTGCGCGCCCTCGCGGTGGGGATGCGTCTGGTGCCTGCGCCCGTGTGGCGCCGCCTCCGGCAATGACCCCGCCCTCCTCGCCGTCACCCGACCAGCCGGTCGGTGAGATCCCAGACGTCGGAGACGTCGGGGACGTCCGTGACGACCGGCAGTCCGGCAACGGGGACAAGCGCGCCCTGGTGCTCGCCGGAGCCGGCGCCGCCGGCAACGCCTGGGAGCTCGGTCTCGTCGCCGGCCTGGCCGAGTCCGGGGTCGACGTCACCGACGCCGAACTGGTCATCGGCACGTCGGCCGGGTCGACGGTGGCGGCCCAGCTCACGAGCGGGACACCGCCGGCTGACCTGTATGCCGCGATCCTCGCCGAGGCGCCTCCGTCACCGGCCGGGGGTGCCGGCCGGGGTGCCGGACGCCCTCGGAGGGTGTCCGGACCGGACTACCTCGACTGGTCCAACACCATCATCGCTGCGGCCGAGGATGCGGCCGACATGCGCCGCCGGATGGGGGCCGCGGCGCTCGAGCTGGACGCGTCCGGCGGCTCTGGCGTCTCCGACGGGACGCGTTGGCGCGACATCGTCGCCTCTCGGCTTCCCAGCCCACACTGGCCGCAACAGCGCGTGCTGGTCACGGCCGTCAACGCGCATACCGGAGAGCCGGAGGTGTTCGACCGGCACAGCGGGGTGGACCTGGTCGACGCCGTCGCCGCGAGCACGTCGGCGATGACGCCCTACCCGATCGGTGCTCACCGCTACATCAACGGCGGCTACCGACGCAGCGAGAACGCCGACCTGGCAGCCGGCTACGGGCGGGTCCTGATCCTGTCCCCCTTCAGCGGCCGCACGCGGATGCCGCTGGAGTGGGGCATGGACCTGGCCACCCAGGTCGCTGAGCTGCGCGCCGGCGGCAGCAGGGTCGAAACCGTCTTCCCCGACGAACGATCGGGCGACGTGTTCGGAGCGAACGCGCTGGATCCGTCGACGCGCCTGCCGGCCGCCCGGGGCGGCTACGACCAGGGCCGAGCCATCGCGGGTGCGCTCAGGGGTTTCTGGCTCTGACGTCCACCTGGTTGGGAGCCGTGGTGTCCGCCGTGGAAAGGACCCCTAACAACCTACTAATGGCGCTAATATGAACGCTGGTTAGTATGATTAGGCGTCGGCCGTGAGGGGGAGATCTGGTGCCGTTCGCTGCCTTGGACTCGATCCTCAGAACTGTGCCCGGTCCGCTGGTGATGCGGCTGAGCAGGATCGACACCGGTCGCGGCCGCGAGCAGCTCTACCGCGACCAGCTTCCCCAGCTCCTCACTGAGCTGGCCGCCCGGGCCCGGGTCGCCAGCATCACCGCCTCGTCCGCCCTCGAGGGTGTCGTCGTCGCCGATCAAGCTCGGGCCCGGCAGATCATCGAGGGGAAGGCGCCGACCCTCCGCAACCGCAGCGAGCAGGAGTTGGCCGGCTACCGCACAGCCTTGGACTATCTCTTCACCGAGGACTGGCGGCCGCTCAACGTCGGCCTCCTGCTGCACCTCCACCGGCTGCTCTGGGGGGAGACCACGACTCATGGGGGAAGGTTCAAGGAGGACGACAACCTCGTGGTGGACCGCGCGCCCGACGGCGCCACCGAAATTCGCTTCGTCCCTGTTCCTGCTCGGCTCACACCGGAGTACACGAAGGAGCTGGTCGACCGATACCACGAGGAAGCGAGGCGGGGAGAACACCATCCCGTCCTGATCATCGGCCTCTTCGTTCTCGACCTGCTGACGATCCACCCGTTCGTGGACGGCAACGGGCGCGTGGTGCGCGCGGTCACGAACGCACTGCTTGAAGACGCGGGCTACGGCGTGAGCACATACGTCTCGCTCGAGCAGATCATCGCCGACACCGCCGACGACTACTACGAGGCACTCCTCGCATCGACCCACGGATGGCACGAGCAAGCCCACGACCCATGGCCGTGGCTGACGTACTTCGTCTCAATCCTGACGACCGCATACGCCACGTTCGAGAGCCGTGCTTTGTCGGACCGATCGACAGGCACCAAACAGGACCGGGTGCGCGACTTCGTCGTGAACCAAGCCTCCGACATCTTCAGGATCAGTGACATCCGCATCGCCCTGCCCGGCATCAGCGATCAGACCATTCGGCTCGCCCTTGAGGCGTTGAAGCGTGAGGGGAAGGTCGCGGCTGAAGGAACGGGCCGGTCGGCTGTCTGGCGAAAGTCCCGATCGGTGTGATGGAGCAGCCCTGTCCTGGGCGCTCGGTATGCAGCGGTTCACTGCCGCGGATGGTTTGGCCACTCGCGGCGACATGGGTCAGCCTCGTTGCCTAGGCCCATGCAGATGTTGGTGCTTCCGTCGGCAGGCATAACGCGGCACGTTGTGCTGACGGCGTGATCCGGTCGTTGGAAAACTCGGAGACCGAGCCCGAAGGAGGCATACCGATGGCGACCATCGCTCCCATCCACCCTGGCGAAGTCCTCCTCGAGGACTTCCTGACCCCCCTTGGGGTCACGCAGCACCACCTGGCCGTCTCTGTCGACGTCTCCCCACGCCGGATCAACGAGATTGTCCATGGCAAGCGGCGCGTCACTGCAGGCACCGCGCTGCGCCTGGCTCGCTACTTCGGCACCAGCGACCGCTTCTGGCTCAACCTGCAGACCCGCTACGACTTGGAGATCGAGAGGGACAACCTCGGCACCACTCTCGACCACATCCACCCGCTTCAGAGCGCCTGATCCCGGCCGGGCCCGGCCGGCCCACGCCAAGCGCTTTGCGGCGGTGTGCAGCGCCTCTGAGCTGGGCCTGGTGTGCTCGCAAGGCCGAAGCCCGGCAGTCCCAGCTCGTCGAAACGTCAATCGCCTCCACCCCGGTCAAGAGGGCGACACCTCCGAAACGTACCGACGGACCACGTCGGCGAAGTCGGCGTCAGCGACCAGTCCCAGCTGACGAGCCCGCGCGGCGTCGAACCGCGAGGGCCACCCCGCCACGATGTCGGTGATGGCCTCATCCGGCACCCAGTCGACCAAACCCGCCGCCTCCGGCCCGCCCACCTCCTCCAGCGCCGCAACCATCTCCGCGACGGTCAGCTCGAGCGCGGGCAGCGGGAATGCCGTCGGCGGTCCCCAGTCCTCCGCGGACGCCGTCAGCGCCTTCATCAAGCCCTCCAACGTCCGCTGCGGTGACGACAGGGCGACCCGCGTCTCGGCGGGCACCGGGCATACCGCTCGCTCGCCCGCCAGCGGCTCGCGGATGATGCCGCTGAGGAAGCTCGACGCCGCCGCGTTCGGGCGGCCCGGCCGGACGCTCACCGTCATCAGCCGCACACAGCGACCGTCGACGAACCCCTTGCGGGTGTAGTCGGCGACGAGCTGCTCGACGACGAGCTTCTGGATCCCATAGCTGCTGCGCGGGGTCGGCAACGTCGCGTCGGTGATGACATCGGGCATGGGCTGCCCGGGCCAGGCCCCGTAGACCGCCAACGAGCTGGCAAACACGAACAGCGGCCGTGTCCCCGACCCCCGCGCCGCCTCCAACAGCAGCCGCGAGCACTCCACGTTGGCGCGCATACCGAGGTCGAAGTCCTGCTCGCACTCGCTGCTCACCGCTGCGGCCAGGTGGACCACCGCCGAGGCGCCGTCCAGCACGCCCGGCCCACCCCCGCCCAACAGCTCCAGCAGCTCACCGGTGACCACCCGCACCCGCGGGTCGCTCGCGATGCCATCCGGCGGTGGGAACCGGTCGAGCGCCGTCAGACTCGACAGCTCCTCTGGTGGGCCTCCGCCCAGGCTCAGAGGCCCGGCCTTCAGAAGCGCCCGCGACAGGAGGCTGCCCAGGAACCCCGCGGCACCGGTGACGACGACGTGCATAGCCAGACCTCCAACGTGACCGGCCGTCCGCAGGCGAGGACGGGCGCTGGGCCCATCGTGGCGAACGGTGCGGTAGAAAGCGATGTCAGGTCACCGTCGACCGTGAAAGGCCAGTCATGACAGCGGAGCACGACACCCCGCCCACCGAGGCCCCCTGGGGGCCGGTGCCGCCGCCCCGCCCCGAGGGCGCTGACCGCGAGCGCATCCGCGCCCTGCGGGCCGACGCCGGCCTCCTCATGGCGGTCCTCGACGACGACCCCACGGGTTCGCAGGCGGTGCACGGGCTCGACATCGTCTTCGCCCTCGAGGCCGACGCGTATGCCCGCGCCCTCACCCGCGAGTCGCTCAGCGCCTTCGTGCTCACCAACACCCGGAGCGAGGCCACCGAGCCCGCCGTCGCAATGAACCGGCAGATCGCCGCCGACCTCCACGACGTCGCGACCGCCTTGAGCCAGCCACTGCAGCTGGTGAGCCGCAGCGACTCCACCCTGCGGGGGCACGTGATGGCCGAGGTCGAGGCGCTCTCCGAGATCATCGCCGAGAGAGGTCGGCCCGTGGACGCAGTCCTCTTCGCGCCCGCGTTCATCGAGGCGGGCCGGGTCACCGTCGGCGACGTGCACTGGTCGCGGGTGGCCGGTGAGTGGGTCCCGGTGGGGGAGACCGAGTTCGCCCAGGACGCAACCTTTGGCTACCGCTCGTCGGACCTGCGCGACTTCGTGGCCGAGGTCAGCGGCGGGCGTATCACGCGCGACGACGTGCTGAGCATCAGCCTCGACGACATCCGGGTCGGCGGTCCCGAACGCGTCCGCGCGGTGATCGCGGGCGCCCACGACGGGGCCTTCGTCGTCGTCAACGCCCTCGACTACGCCGATCTGGAGTGCGTCGCGCGGGCCGCCCTCGAGTGCCGCGACGCCGGCCAGTCGATCCTCTTGCGCACCGGGCCGTCGATGGTGCGTGCCCTCGACGGTCAGGACCCGCTCGACCCCTTGACCGCTGAGGCCATCGCCGCCGCCAGCCCCTCGCCGGGCGGCCCCGACAGCTCCGCTCGCGGCACACGGCACGGCCTTATCGTCGTCGGCTCGCACGTCGCTCAGACCGGGCGCCAGATCGCGGCGCTGCAGGCCGCCGGCGACGCCCTGGACATCGTCGTCGACGTGCCCGAGCTGCTGGGGCTCCCCGAGGAGGAACGGGCCGCCCTGGTCAGCCGGTATGCCGCGCAGGTGGCTGAGGCGCTGCGCTCGGCCGACGTCGTGCTCATGACGAGCCGCACCCTTGTGCGCGGTGGCGACGGGGCGTCGAGCCTCACCATCGCGCGGACCGTGTCCGCCGCCCTCAGCGACATCGTGCTCGCCAGCCTCGATGAGCCTCCGGCGTGGGTTGTCGCCAAGGGCGGGATCACCTCGCACGACATCGCCGCGCGGGGCCTGGGGTCGAGCCGAGCGCGGGTCGAGGGCCAGATGTTCGCCGGCGTGATCTCGCTGTTCCGCCTCGTCGAGGCCGACCCCCGCGTCCGCGACCGGCCCTACGTCGTCTTCCCCGGCAACGTCGGCGACGACGACGCGCTGCTCGAGGTCGTGCGACGGCTGCGCGCAGCGACCGCGCTGTCAACCGAAGGGACCCGGCATGACTGACTCCACGGACCACGAGACGCTCGAGATCGGCTGGCTCGGACTCGGTGCGATGGGCTCGCCGATGGCGGCCGTCGCCGCGGCCGCCGGCCATCACGTGACCGCGTTCGACCTCGACCCGGCACGCGCTCAAGACCTCGCCGACCAGGGCGTGGTGGCCGCCGCCAACGCGGCCCAAACGGCGCCCCGCGCCGACGCGCTGGTCCTCATGGTGGCGACGCCGGCGCAGGGCGAGGCCGCGCTGTTCGGCAACGACGGGAATGACGGCGCCGTGGCCGGGCTGCGCGACGGTAGCACCGTGCTGGTCATGTCGACCGTCGGCGTGAGTGCCGTGCAGACCTGGGCAGAACGACTGTCCGAGAGGGGGATCGGCGTCGTTGATGCCCCGGTCTCCGGCGGGGTGCGCCGGGCGGCTGACGGCGACCTGCTCATCATGGTGTCCGGACCTCCGGCCCAGGTCGCGCGGGTCACCCCGCTCCTCGACGCCCTCGCCGGCAACCACCCGGTCGTCGGCAACGAAGTCGGGGACGGGCAGAAGGTCAAGCTGGTCAACCAGCTTCTCGCCGGCGTCCACATCGCGGCGGCGGCCGAGGGCCTGGCACTGGCGGAGAGCCTCGGGCTCGACCCGCGGGGCTGCTGGGAGGTGCTGCGGCACGGGGCCGCTGCGTCCTTCATGCTGGGTGACCGCGGCGACCGCATGACCGCCCCCGGCGGGTCCGACGTCGTCAACAGCGCGCTCGACATCTTCGTCAAGGACATGGGGCTCGTCCTCGACGCCGGTTCGCAGGTCGGCGCGCGGATGCCGCTCGCCGAGACCGCGCAGCGCCTGTACGCCGAAGGGGCCGCCCGCGGGATGGGCCGGCTCGACGACTCGCAGGTGATCCGGCTGCTCCGCCCGGCGCCGAAGAAGGAGGCAGCGAACGGTCGCCACCAAAGCTGACCGACAGGTCGGATCGGGTGCGCCTCTGGGCCCGCCAGGCCCCCGGTCGGCGCCCGTGGTGTCGCGGCTCACAGGCCCCTGACCTGCGGTAACGGAATGAGAGGCGGCTCCCTGGGCGTTTCCCCGATAGATTGGTCCCTCGTTCGGGGGCGTCAGACAGCAAGGATCGTGGTGGTGGGGATGAGCACGCAGGGATCGGCGCAGCCCAGGTGGCTGAGCGACGACGAACAACAGGCCTGGCGGGCCTACCTGCGGGGGAGCCGGTTTCTCGAGGAGGCGCTCGACCGCGACCTCCAGGAGCACGGCCTGCAGCTGAGCGAGTACGAGATCCTCTCCATGCTCTCCGAGAGCAGCGGACGCCGACTGCGGATGTCCGAGCTCGCCGACATCGTCGTCCAGTCGCGGAGCCGCCTCACGCATACCGCCGCCCGTCTCGAGAAGCGCGGCTGGGTCGTGCGCCAGTCGTGCCTCTCCGACCGGCGCGGCGTCGAGCTCGTCCTCACCGACCAGGGGCTGCGCCGCCTCGAGGAGACCGCCAAGGACCACGTCGGGAGCGTGCGGCGAAACCTCCTCGACATCATGTCGCCGGCCGAGTTCCTCGCGCTGGGGGCGGCCATGGCTCGCGTTCAGGAGGCCGCACTCGGCCAGCACCAGGCCTACGTCGCCGCCGACTGTGCCGAAGCCGAGCGGGCCGCCGGCCTCGAGGGTTCCGAGCCGGTTTCGGTACGCGTGTGACCGGCCGCCGAGGTTCGCTTGCCACAATGCCCCGGTGAGCACCTCCGGCCCGACCGCCGCCGCCGCCCCGACCGCCGCCGCCCGCCCGTCCCAGCCGATGCCGGCCTACCTGTTCGACGCGCCCGCATCCGCAGCGCTGCTCGACCGGGCCCAAGCCGTCATTCCCGGGGGTGTGAACTCACCGGTCCGTGCCTTCCGCGCGGTGGGGGGCACGCCGCGGTTCATGGCCTCCGCACAGGGTCCCTGGCTCACTGACGTCGACGGTCGGCGCTATGTCGACCTGGTCGGCTCCTGGGGACCGATGATCCTCGGCCACGCCCACCCCGACGTGGTCCGCGCCGTCCAGGAGACGGCCACGCGAGGTTTCTCGTTCGGCACTCCCTCGGAGAACGAAGTCCTGCTCGCCGAGGAGATCGTGGCGCGCGTCGACCCGGTCGAGCAGGTGCGTTTGGTCAACAGCGGCACCGAGGCGACGATGACGGCGATCCGGCTGGCCCGCGGGTTCACCGGCCGCTCGGTCATCGTCAAGTTCGCCGGCTGCTACCACGGCCACGTCGACTCGCTGCTCGCCGCCGCGGGGTCTGGGGTCGCCACCTTCGGGCTGCCCGACTCCGCCGGGGTGCCGGCATCAGCCGCGGCCGAGACCATCGTGCTGCCCTACAACGACCTCGCGGCCGTCAAGGCCGCCTTTGCCGCGCGCGGCAGCGAGATCGCCGCCGTCATCACCGAGGCGGCCGCCGGCAACATGGGCGTCGTCCCGCCCGCGCCCGGCTTCACCGAGGGGCTGCTGCGCATCACCCGTGAGCACGGGGCGCTGCTCGTCAGCGATGAGGTGATGACGGGGTTCCGGTGCTCCGCCTCGGGGTGGTACGGCCTCGAGGGCCCGTATGCCGCGGGCGCCCCCGACCTGTTCACCTTCGGCAAGGTCATGGGCGGCGGCTTCCCGGCGGCCGCCTTCGGGGGCCGTGAGGACGTCATGCGACTGATCTCCCCCAGCGGGCCGGTATACCAGGCGGGCACCCTCTCCGGGAACCCCGTCGCCACCGCCGCCGGAGTCGCCACGCTGCGCGCCTGCACCCCCGAGGTCTACGCGCGGCTCGACCAGGTGAGCCACGCCATCGCCGCCGGGGTCGACGAGCTGCTCACCCGTGACGGCGTGCCGCACACCATCCAGTGGGCCGGCTCGATGTTCAGCGTCTTCTTCCGCGACGAGCCGGTCGTCAACTACGACGACGCCCGGGCGCAGTCGACCGAGGCGTTCGCCGCGTTCTTCCAGACCATGCTCAGCCGCGGCGTCCATCTGCCGCCGAGCGCGTTCGAGGCCTGGTTCGTCAGCGCTGCTCACGACGACGAGGCGGTCGAGCACGTCCTGCGCGCGGCCGACGACGCGTCGCGTGCCGCCGCCCGCGTGTTTGCGACAATCACCCCATGAACCACCCGCCGGTCACGGTCGTCCACCTCATGCGTCACGGTGAGGTGCACAA
>JALZBI010000335.1 GCA_030947565.1 Actinomycetota bacterium | reverse complement strand
CCTCGGTGTCGGGCGCCAGCGGCAGCTCGCGCAGGATGGCCAGGCCGATCTCGCTCGTCCCACCGAGGAGCAGCACCCGTCCGGGTCGGCCGTGCGCGTCCATCATCTGCGGCTCACTGGGCTCACCGGGCTCACTGCGCTCACCGGGTTCACCGGCAGAGGCCGAGACGACGGCCGAGGTCGGATCGGAAGATCCCGTCGGGGTCGACGCGGTCCCGGGTCCTGATCAGCTGGGACCACTGCGGGTACATGGTGCGGAAGGTGTCCTGGCTCAGCCGACTGTCCTTGGCGAGGTAGACGCGGCCGCCGCTCTCGGCGACGGCCTGGTCGATGCGGTCGAGGACGGGGGCGAGCGTCGAACCGGCACGGCCGAGCGCGATGTCGAGGGCCAGGCACCAGCCGTCGATCGGGAAGGACAGCGGGGAGCCGTTCCCGGCGCCGAAGCGCTTGATCGTGCCGAGGAACACCGGCGCCTGCGCTCGGGTGAGCCGCTCGAGAGCCTGCTGCAGGACGCCGGCCGAACGGGCCGGGACGACGAACTGGTACTGCAGGAACCCGGCTGGGCCAATGGCCCGGTTCCACCCGGACAGCGCGTCGAGCCGGTGGAAGAACGCACTGAACTCCAACCGGCCCTGCCGGCGGATCGGCGCCCGCCGGTAAAGGGCGGTGTTGAGGGCGGCGGCGCTCAGGTGGGTGACCACGTTGGCGGGTGAAGACGGGGCGACCGGCGCCCAAGGCGCCTGGTAGACCGGCGCGTGAGTCTGGGTGGCGTGCTCGCCCAGGTCGACGACCCCCCGGCCGAGCACCGACCCGGTGGCGGTCCCGTCGACCCAGCCCACCGCGTACGGGCTGTCGGTGCCCTCGAGCCGGGCGAGGACGGCGTCGAGGTCGGGCTCCCTCGTGGAGACGACGTCGAGGTCGAGCCCCGGTATGCGTCGCAGGCGCAGGACCGCCTCGGTCAGGACCCCGGTCAGGCCCATCCCGCCGACCGTGGCCGCGAACAGGTCGGCGTCGGTGTCGCGGTCGACGGGCCGCACCTGGCCGTCACCGGTGACCAGGTGGAAGGACTGCAGCCAGGAGCCGAGACTCCCGTCGAGGTGGTGGTTCTTGCCGTGCACGTCGGCGGCAACCGCACCGCCCACGGTCAGGTGACGCGTGCCGGGCAGGACGGCGGGGATCAGCCCGTGCGGCGCGGAGGCGGTGAGGACGTCGGCGAACGTCGCCGCCGCGCCGGCTCGGACCGTCTGCGCGTCGGGGTCGACCTCCACCTCGCGGCCTCCGACTCCCCGCAGCACCAAACCACCGGCGTTGAGGGCGGCGTCGCCATAGCTGCAGCCTCCCCCGCGCGCGAGCACGCCTCGGGCCCGCTGCCCGGCCAGTGCGGCCACCACCTGGTCCGGGTCGGTCAGCTCGAGCACCTGGGAGCGCGAGGCGTTCGCCCGGGCGAACCCGCGCAGCGGGACCCGCCGTTCAGTGCCCCTGTCAGCAGTGCTGTCGCTGACGCTGTCGGTGGCGCCCTTGGTCGCCAGCGTCGTCACGACAGCATCGTGGCCACGACGAAGATGCCCAGCCAGCACAGCTCGCACACGATCATCACGGGGTCGGTGAGCAGGAGGTCCTCCACACGCACCGGGCGAGGCCGGGTCGCGATGCGGTCGAAGCGGACCATGGCCGCGGCCAAAGGCGCCACGCTGGCGATCTCCAGCGTGGTGACGGTGGGATGCTGGGCAGTCGCCCAGGCCAGGTAGCACCCGAGCATCGCGACCGTGGCGACGATGGTCGCGGTGCGTAGCCCCCCGACGCGGTAGTGAGCCAGCGCGGGCCGGTGGTGCACGGCGGTGGTCTCGGTCAGCACGGCCCGCTCGTTGGTCCGCTTGGCCAGGACGACGACGAGCGCCCCCAGGCCGCATACCGCGACGAACCAGTTCGACGGGGGGATGTGGCCCGCGGCCGCGCCGGCCAGCGCCCTCAGCACGAACCCGGACGCGACGAGCAGGATTTCCACGACGGCGAGGTGCTTCACGCCGAGTGAGTAGGCGAAGGACGTGACGAGGTAGGAGGCCAGGATGACGTCGAACCAGCCGTCGCCGATCGGCACGGCCAGGACGCCGGCCACCACGACGGCCACCACACCCACCCCCACCGCGGCCCGCGGGCTGAGCAGACCGGCGGCGACCGGCCGCAGCCGCTTCCGCGGGTGCTCCCGGTCACGCTCGACGTCGAGGGCGTCGTTGACGAAGTAGACCGCGATCGACGCGGCGATGAAGGCGAGCACGGCCAGCCCGAGCGCCCTGGCGGCGTCGGGGCGCGGGCCCCAGCCGCCGTAGGCCAGTGGCGCGGCGAGCACGAGGAGGTTCTTCGGCCACTGCCGCGGGCGGGCGGTGGCGACGACGGCGCGCACCGTGCGCAGCATCCGCTTCGGGACGCTCATCGGAGGGCTACCGGGCCTCCGCTGACGGGCCGCCTCGGCGGTGGTCATTTCGCGGTTACCGCGATGAAGTCACGGCTCGTCGGCTCCAGGTAGCGGTCGGCCGGTCGCTCCTGGCTGGACAGCAGCTTCACCGGCGTGGGGGCGGTGGGGTCGGCGGTCCGCTGGTAGTACATAAAAGACATCCAGGCGGGGTTGATCTCCATCTGGAGCCCGGTGACGACGCCCGCCCGCAGCATCAGGTCGGACAGCGAGTGCACCGACAGGGCGGGTCCGTAGACGAAGACGATGCGGCCGTCCTTGGTCACCCCGAGGCCGGAGCGCCAGACGTAGAGGTCGCCGCCGATGCTCGCGCCCCAGTCGGCCTCGACGTTGCGGTCGATGTTGGGTGAGACGGCTCCCCCGTCGATGACGAGCTTGAGGTTCTGGCGCACGCCGACCACGTCGGGCGTCATGGACACGCTCTGGCCCCACGAGCCGACGGCGATGTGGCCGTCCTTGTAGAAGACCACCGAGGCCGCGCCGGCCGTCAGAGTGCCCGACGTCTGACCGTTGAGGAAGTAGCCGCCGCGGGAGTCCTTGACCTTGAACCCGCCGTTGAAGGTCGCCAGCAGGTTGGCCCGGCCGGCGGCCGGGATGTAGGTCGGCGCCCCCCACGCGCCCGGGCCCGGATCGAGCTCTCCCGGGTGCATCTGGAACGTCATCAGCCGCGGGTCCATCGACACGATGCCCGCCAGGTAGGACGTATGCGTCGTGTCGGGCCGCACGAAGGTCGCGTACATCCCGGGGGTGCCCTTGACGGAGCCGATGACCTGCCACGCGCCCTCTTCGGGCAGGTTGGCTCCAGCCGGAGAGGCCACGCTCGGCGGGACGATCGGCGCGAGAGCGGCGGCCGCCCCCTTGGAGGCCGGCGCCGACGGGGTCGCCGCACCAGGGATGGCGCCCACATTGGGCACCACCGCGGTCCCACCCTCTTGGGGAGGATGCAGGTCGTACTGCTCGGTCTCCAGCCACCCGACCACGGCGCCCAGGTGGTGGTCACGGGCCCACTCCGCCAGCTTGGCCGCCACGCTGTCGTTACCCGGGGCCGACAGAGCCGATCCGACCGACCAGCACAGCGCCAGCACGACGACCAGAACGACGGCCAGGATCACCCGGACGATGCGGGAGCGACGTCGGCGACGAAACGACGACCGTCTCCGGCCGCCCGCTCGC
>JALZBI010000334.1 GCA_030947565.1 Actinomycetota bacterium | reverse complement strand
GTGCGGCCTGGGCCGGCCCTGCCCGGTGTCGCCGAGGGCCGGCTCCACCTCTACCAGCCGACCAAGCCCGTCCCCCGGCGGTTGGACCGACGCGCTGATGAGCGGCTGGCGGCTGGTTCGGCCCTCGCCGCAGCCGGGCTCGGCTTCGTCGACCCACTGCTGTGGGTCAACGACCCGGCGGGCGCCGCGCTGCTCAAGCGCACCGGGTGGCGGGCGCTCTACGACGTCACCGACGACTGGCTGCATGCCAGCCACACTCCCGCCGAGCACGCCCGTCTCGTCAGCGACGAGGCGTACCTCCTTGAGCACTGCGCCCAGGTGGTCGTCTGCTCGCCCGCCCTGCTCGCCACCAAGGGGGCGGACCGGACGGCGCGGATCACCTTGGTGCCTAACGCCGTGGACCTTGACGCGTATGCGGAGGCCGGGCCGAGGCCGGGCGATGTGCCCCTCGGCCCGCTTGCCGTCTACGTCGGGACAGTGCACCGCGACCGGGTCGACCTCGAGCTCTGCGCAGCCACAGCGCGCGGCCTGGCCGGGCTCGCGAACGTCGTGTTTGTCGGACCCGCTCCGCTGTCGGGCGCGGAGCGGCGGATCCTGGAGGAAGCGGGGGTGCTGCTGCTGGGGGCCCGTCCCTCGACCGAGGTGCCGGCGTACCTCGTGCACGCGGACGTGCTGCTCGTCCCCCACGTCGTTACCCCGTTCACCGACAGCCTCGACCCCATCAAGCTGTATGAGTACGCAGCCGCCGGGCGACCGGTGGTAAGCACCCCGGTGGCCGGGTTCCGCGACACCCCTGACCCTCGCGTCACTGTTGCCGCAGCGGCGCAGTTCCCCGAGGCAGTGCGCTCGTCACTCACAGGCGACCGGATCACATCCGCATATGTCACCTCATTAAGCCCCACATGGGACGAAAGGGCGGCTAACATTCGAGCCGTGCTACAGCTCGTCGAAGGGACCCGCCCGCCGCAACGCACCCCCACAGTGGCCATCGCGCACGACTACCTCACGCAACGTGGAGGTGCCGAGCGGGTCGTCCTCGCGATGCACCGGGCCTTCCCCCACGCCACGATCTACACGACCCTCTACGACCCCGACGCCACCTACCCCGAGTTTCGCGACGTCAGGGTCGTGGCCTCCGGCCTCAACCAGGTGCGCTCGTTGCGTCAGAACCACCGCGCGGCGCTTCCCCTGCTGCCCCTAGCCGCCCGGTCCATGCGGCTGACCGAGGACGTCGTCATCGCCTCGAGCAGCGGGTGGGCACACGGGTTCTCAGCCACCGGCCGCCGTCTTGTCTACTGCCACGCACCGGCCCGGTGGCTCTACCAGAGCCAGGCCTACCTGGGCTCGCAGCGGCGGGAGTCGGCCCAAGGACTGGCCCTCGGGGCGCTGACCCCCTGGCTGAGGCGCTGGGACCGACACCACGCCCTGGCCGCTGACCGCTACGTCGCGAACTCCCGCGTCGTCCGCGACCGGATGCGCGAGGCATACGGGATCGAGGCCCCGGTCCTGCCCGCCCCGCACGCGATGGACCCTGAGGCCCCGCAGCAGCCCGTCGCCGACCTCGACGGCTGGCAGGACTACTACCTGGTCGTGTCCCGGCTGCTGCCCTACAAGAACGTCCAGCCGACGATCGAGGCGTTCCGCGACCTGCCCGAGCGGCTGGTCGTCGTCGGCCACGGACCGCTGCGGCGAGCGTTGGAGCGGTCCCTCCCGGGCAACGTGCGGCTGCTGTCTCACCTCAGTGACGCGCAGCTTCGGTTCGTGTATGCCCGCAGCCGCGCTCTCGTCGCGCCGAGCATCGAGGACTACGGGCTCACCCCGCTCGAGGCCGCGGCCTACGGCCGGCCCACCCTGGCCCTGGGCGCGGGCGGCTACCTCGACACCGTCGTGCCCGGGCGCACCGGCATCTTCTTCGCCGAGTCGACTCCGGCCGGGATCCGGGCGGCCGTCATCGCGAACCGGTCGCACCCCTGGTCGGCCACGGCCATCCGCGAGCACGCCGACCGGTTCAGCGAGCCCGTCTTCCACGACGCACTGCACCGGGCCGTCGCCGAGCTGACCGGGCAGCGCCCGGACGCCTACGAACGCAGCCCAGCCGGCGGCGCGAGCGGTCGGCTGGCCGCTCTCGCTAGTACGCGCCCTGGCGCTTGACGACCGCTATCCCGGTGCGCCACAGGATCTTGAGGTCCTCAACGAGGTTCCAGTTCTCGACGTAGTAGAGGTCGAGCCGGACGGCGTCCTCCCAGGGCAGGTCGCTGCGTCCGCTGACCTGCCACAGACCGGTCATCCCGGGGCGCACCAGCAACCGCCGGTAGACGTCCTGTTCGTAGTTCGCGACCTCTGAGGCGAGCGGAGGGCGGGGCCCGACCAGGCTCATGTCGCGGCGCAGGACGTTCCACAGCTGCGGCAGCTCGTCGATGCTGGTGCTGCGGATCACCCTCCCGAGCGGGGTGATCCTCGGGTCGGCCCGCAACTTGAAGAGCGGGCCCGCGCCGTCATGGACCTCGGCGAGCCGCATCCGGTCGGCGCCCAGCACCATGGACCGGAACTTCCACATGGTGAACGTCTTGCCGCCCTTGCCCACCCGGGTCTGGCGGTAGAGAGGGGGACCACCGTCGCGCATGACCAGCAGCGCGACGACGACCAGCAGCGGGCTCAGGACCAGCGTGATGAGGAAGGCGCCGACGACGTCGAAGGTCGTCTTGACGGCCCGCTTCGGGCCGGTGAACGTCGGCGCCTCCACGTGCAGCAGCGGCAGGCCCGCGACCGGGCGGGTGAGGATCCGTGGGCCGGCTACCTGGGTCATGCCGGGGGCGAGGACCAGGCCGATCCCGGTGCCCTCCAGCTGCCACCCCAGCCGGCGGAGACCGTCCGACCCCAGGCGCCATGACCCTGAGCAGGCGACCACGTCGACCCCCAACCGCGCCGCGACGTCGCCGGCTTCGTCCTCGCGGCCGACGACCGGGACCCCGGCGATGGGTCGGCCGCCATCGCTGCAGGCACCGACGATGCGGTAGCCCGCCTCCGGGACGCTGCGGAGTGCTCCGATCAGACTGGTGAGATGGTCGCGGTCGCCCACGACGAGCATCGCGTCGCAGAGTCGGCCCTCCGCCCGCTGGGTGCCGAGCCACCGCCGCCAGAGCCAGCGGCTGATGAACAGGCCAACGATCCCGGCGGGCAGGGCGACGAGGAGGAAGCCGCGGGCCAGCTCCAGCTTGAGAAGATAGCTGACGATGGCCAGGGCGGCGAAGAGGCGCACCGTCGCCGACCCGACCGCGCGGTACTCCTCCGGGCCGTGCCCGAACAGGCGCGGGTCGTAGGCGTTATGGACGCGAAGGGACGCCAGCCACAGCACGACGAGAATGGCCGAGACCCAGGGGTAGTCCAGGCCTAAGCCGGTGACCTGCGGGCCGTCCGTCGTCGCGGCGGACGTGCCGAAGCGGACGAGCTGGGCGCCGACAACGGCCCACGTGACGACGGCGGCGTCGGTAAGGGCGATACGGAGGGTATAACGCTCCACCCCGCTACTAGAGCGGGTCGACGCACGTCCGAGCGCGAGGGTCATCCGGCCAGAGCGTCCGGTTCCCCAACGCCCGCTCCGGTGATCGTCGCGAGCGTTGCGTCAGCCGCTACGCGGGCCGCCTGGCGGTGGGGGG
>JALZBI010000333.1 GCA_030947565.1 Actinomycetota bacterium | reverse complement strand
TCGCCGTCGGCCATGACGTACTCCTTGCCCTCGATGCGCACCCGCCCCGCCGCCTTGGCCGCGTTCATCGAGCCGGCGCTGACCAGGTCGTCGAAGGACACCACCTCGGCCTTGATGAAGCCGCGCTGGAAGTCGGTGTGGATGACCCCGGCCGCCTGCGGCGCGGTCCAGCCCTGCCCGATGGTCCACGCCCGCGACTCCTTGGGCCCCGCGGTCAGGTATGTCTGCAGCCCCAGCGTGTGGAACCCCACCCGCGCCAGCTGGTCGAGACCCGACTCCTCCGCCCCCACCGACTGCAACAGCTCCAAGGCCTCCTCATCGTCGAGCTCGGCGAGGTCGGACTCGAGCTTCGCGTCGAGGAAGACCGAGTCGGCCGGAGCGACGAGCTCCCGCAGCCGCGTCTTGAGGGCGCCGTCACCCAGCTGGCCCTCAGAGACGTTGAAGACATAGATGAACGGCTTGGTCGTCAGCAGGGACAGGGAGCGCGCCTCGGCGAGGTCGACCCCAGCCGCCGACCCAGCGGCATACAGGGTGTCGCCCTTCTCGAGCACCGCCTGCGCCGCAACCGCGTTGTCGAGGGCGGCACGCCGGTCCTTGGTCACCCGCGCCTCCTTCTCCAGCCGCGGAACCGCCTTCTCGAGTGTCTGGAGGTCGGCCAGGATCAGTTCGGTGTTGATGGTCTCGATGTCACCCTCCGGCGACACCTTGCCCTCGACGTGCACGACGTCATCGTCCTCGAACACCCGGATGACCTGGCAGATCGCGTCGGCCTCACGGATGTTGGCGAGGAACTTGTTCCCCAGCCCCTCCCCCTCCGACGCGCCGCGCACGATGCCGGCGATGTCGACGAACGACACCGTCGCCGGCACCGTCTTGTCGCTGGAGAACAACTCGGACAGCACCCCGAGCCGGGCGTCCGGGAGTGGCACCACCCCGACGTTGGGCTCGATCGTGGCGAACGGGTAGTTCGCCGCGAGCACGTTGTTCTTGGTCAGCGCGTTGAAGAGGGTGGACTTGCCGACGTTGGGCAGTCCGACGATGCCGATGGTGAGGGCCACGGGGACAAGAGTCTAGTTCGGTCGAACAGGCGGCCCGGACGTCGTCGTCAGGGCAGCGTCCAGGTCCATCCCGGTGCCAGCCGAACGGCGAGGAGACCGCTGTCGCGAGGGGTATGCCGTCCAGCAGGCGCGCCAGGGCCCACCGGTTCGCCAACAGGTCCCGAGTGGTGTCCCCCTCGTGGAGATGACGCTGGTCTGCGGTGAACACGACGGCATACCCGCCGTCCCGCCGCCGCTGCCCAAGCTCGACCGCTTGCGCGCGGCCCCGCGCCGACAGCCGCCCCGGCAACCAGCCGGCCGCGATCCCGGCCTCGTTGTCCTCGGTGGTCGAGTGCGTCTCGTAGGTGAGCTCGACGGTCACGGGCCCTGGCGCGGCGCCCTGATCCCGCACAGCTGGCGCGACTGCGCGACGACGCGACCTTCGCTGTCCCACACCACGGCGTCCTCCTCCATCAGGCCGCTGGTGACGTTGCTGCTGGTGAGCTCGACGCGGAGCCAGCCGGGCGCGGGTCGGCCCCGGACGTGCCCCGTGAACTCCAGCGTGGGTGCCCACCCGAGGATGCCGAGGTCGAACGCCACCGGGGGCAGCGCATCGAGGGCGAACAGGAGCATCACGGGGTCAGGCTCACGTCCGTCGCGCAGGCGGAGCCACCCGCGCATCGCCCCCTGCTGACTGGGCCGCCCCATCGCCCAGCCCGCAGTAGCGGGGTCGATGAGCAGGTCGAGGCGCTCCAGCAGCGACGCCGCCGCGAGGAAGGACGGCGGCGCCTCCTGCGCCGACACGCAGTCCTCGGGCGGCGGCATGGCCGGCGCGGGTGTCGAGCGGATAACCGTCGCCGACGCGTCCAGGTCGGCGAAGCTCGCGAGCGCGCGCATTCGCTCGGCCAGAACGCCGTCCGGACCAGGCTGGCGCACGGACACCTGACCGGTCGACATCGTGCGGCCGACCCGGACCACCTCGGTATGGGCCTCCACCGCCCCGGGGGTAGCCGGTGTGACGAAGTACCCGCTCAGCGCGAGGACGTCGCCGTGCCCGCCGTCCTGCTCCAACCGCCGCTTCAGGGCGGAGGCAGCGAGCGCCATGATGACGCCGCCGTTGACGCCGTTGCCGATTCGCCAGCCCTCACCGAACCGGCCGGCGTAGGTGCCGGGGTGGCCGGGCATTGCCGACACGGCGATCTCGTCGTCGAACTCGAAGTGCCCGTCGGCCATAGCCCATCTCTACCAGAGGGGGAATACGTACCTGCAGGAACGGTGACCGGCGTCGCCCACGGGTGTCCAATGGGGCAAACGCCAGCGTGACCGAAGGAGCTCCCCATGACGTCGACCACCACCGAGCCGGTCTCCCCCGAGGATGCCGCTCAGACCCCCAGCACCGCCGTAGAGCAATGGCTCACCGCCTTCGACGCCGCCCTTTCCTCAGGTGACACCCAGGGCGCGGCCGGTCTCTTCACCGAGAACGGGCTGTGGCGGGACCTCGTCGCCTTCACGTGGAACATCAAGACGGTCGAGGGCCGAGACCAGATCGCCGACCTGCTGCGGTCGACCCTCGAGCGGGTGCAGCCGAAGGGGTGGTCGCTGTCCGAGCCGGCGACCGGCGATCTGGGGTCCGAGGAGGCGTGGATCGACTTCGAGACCGCCCAGGCGAGGGGGTTCGGGCACCTGCGCCTCCAGGACGGCAAGGCCTTCACGCTGCTCACGACGATGGTCGAGCTCAAGGGCTACGAGGAGCCGCTCGGCACGCAGCGCGAGAAGGGGGTCGAGCACGAGATCGTCAAGGGGCGGCGCTCTTGGCTCGAGCGCAAGACGGCCGCGGACGAGGCGCTGGGCGACACAGAGCAGCCCTACGTCGTCGTCGTCGGCGGCGGCCAGGGCGGCATCGGCCTCGGCGCCCGGCTGAAGCGACACGGCATACCGACCGTCATCCTCGAGAGGAACGAGCGGGCGGGCGACTCCTGGCGGAAGCGCTACAAGTCCCTCCATCTGCACGACCCGGTCTGGTACGACCACCTGCCCTACCTCAAGTTCCCCGAGCACTGGCCGGTCTTTGCGGCCAAGGACAAGATCGGCGACTGGCTCGAGCACTACGTCGCCCTCATGGAGCTCAGCTACTGGACCCGGTCGACGTGCCGCAACGCACGGTGGGACGACGAGGCGCAGGAGTGGGTGGTCACCGTCGACCGCCACGGCACCGAGGTGCAGCTGCGGCCCAAGCACCTCGTCGTCGCGCTCGGCGTCAGCGGCTACCCGAACCGCCCCACGTATGCCGGCCAGGACACCTTCCGCGGCGAGCAGCACCACTCGTCCGACTTCCCGGGCGGCGACGCCTACGCCGGCAAGAACGTCGTGGTCGTCGGGTCGAACAACTCGGCGTTCGACATCTGCGCGTCGCTGTGGGAGGCGGGCGCGCATCCGACGATGGTCCAGCGCTCCAGCACCCACCTCATCAAGAGCGACTCGCTGATGGACCTCGCCCTCGGCGACCTCTACTCCGAACGGGCCGTCGCGAGCGGGGTGACCACCGAGCGGGCCGACCTGATCTTCGCCTCGCTGCCCTACCGGATCATGCCCGGGGCGGTGAAACCGGCATACGACGAGGCCCAGG
>JALZBI010000332.1:3153-3680 GCA_030947565.1 Actinomycetota bacterium | reverse complement strand
TCCGACTGGGGTCGAGGCCGACGCGCTCCGTGAGGAAGGCCCACAGCTGACGCAGCTGGTGGTCCTTGAAGTAGTCGCCGAGGCTCCAGTTGCCGAGCATCTCGAAGAAGGTCGTATGCCGGTTGTCTCCGACCTCCTCGATGTCCTGGACGCGTAGGCAGGTCTGGCTGTCGGCGACGCGCGAGCCATCCGGGTGGTCGGCGCCCAGCAGGTAGGGCAGCAGCGGTTGCATCCCGCTTCCCGTGAACAACGTGGACGGGTCGTCCTTCGGGATCAGGGGGGCCCGAGGGATGAGCGTGTGACCGTTCTCGACCATGAAGTCGAAGTATTTTGTGCGGATTTCGTCGGCGTCCATGGGCGGCATTCCACACCACTGCGCCCCGACTGTCGATAGACCCGTGTGGGGGTTGCCGTCAGAGCCGACGTGCACTACGTTCGGTCAACACAAGGGGGATGCGCACTTGGGGCGCCTCGCTAGGTTCAATTCCTAGGTCCTCCACCACCGGGGACGGGCGCCGCGAGTGCGG
>JALZBI010000332.1:0-3143 GCA_030947565.1 Actinomycetota bacterium | reverse complement strand
CCCGTTTCGGTTGCTCAGCCGGCGCCGACGCCCCGGCGGCCCTCCCCGGCCAGCCACTCCCGGTGGTGGCCCTCGGCGATGAGCGCGAGCCGGTGGACGGCCTCGCGGTTGCGCATGGCGACCACGGGCTGCCGGAGAGCACGGGGCACGACGGTCCCCGGACCCGCCACGGCGTCCTCGACGATGGCCACGTCGCACGTGTCGTCGTCCCATGCCTCGATGGTCAGCTCCACCCGGGCCTCGCCCATGGGCCAGCCTTTCGCCTGAATGACGAGCCGCCGGGCGGGCTCCGACGCCAGCACCCGGCTCTCGTCGTTGATCACTGCGGGCCACACCCCGAAGGAGTGCTGGAGGGTGCTGTCCATGGAAGGCCAGGTCAGGTTGACGGACCGCACCCTGGACGCACCCACGACCCAGTTGGCGTACAGCCAGCCGTCGGCCAGCACGCCCCAGACGGCGGCGGCGGGTGCGTCGACGTGCCGCCGCACCTCGGCCAGTGGTGGTGAGCTCAGGTCCTTCGCCATCGCAACCTCCCGATCGTGTCCAACGGCGACACCCCGCCGCCGCCGAAGATGCCGCCGAAGACCGTGGGCCAGGGTCCGTGCGTCGACTCCCCCTCGACGGTTGGTTCGAGCACGTTACCGGTCGTCGGGCCGGTCGCCGCGCGCTGCAGCCCGCCGGCCTTCATCAACGGCGTGACGATGAGGTCGAAGACGCCGGGCAGCACGCGAAAGCCCAGCACGGTCAACAGGTTGGCGGGACCGACGTCGGTGTCCCGCGCCGGACGGTCGAGTCGGCGGGCGATCGCTCGCGCTACCCGCTCCGGCGAGACGACCGGTGGTGGCGGCATACCGTGGTGTCCGGCGTAGGTGCCCGCCTGCCGGTAGACCGGGGTGTTGACCCCGCCGGGCGAGACCAGGCTGACCTCGACCCCCGGGGTGTCCCGGGCCTCGATCTGGAGGCAGCGCACCAGCCCGTGCACGGCCCACTTGGCCGTCACGTAGGAGCTCATGTAGGGGGTGGCGATCTTCCCGAGCAACGAGCCGACGACGACCAGCCTGCCCCCGCCCTGCGCCTGGAACCGGCGCAGTGCCGCCCGGGCGACGTTCGCCGTACCGACCACCGTGACGTCCAGGATGTGGGCGAACACGTCGGCCGGCACGTCCTCGAAACGGCCGTAGGCCAGCACCGCGGCGCTGTGCACGACAGCGTCGACGCGGCCGAACCGGGCGACCGCCGCGTCCAAGAGGGCGTCGACCTCGTCGGCCTTCGAGACGTCGGTCGGCACGACGAGCGTCTCGCCACCAAGGCACTCGCCCTGGGCCGACACGAGCGACTCCCTCGACCGGGAGGCGAGCACGACCCGCATTCCCTGGCCGCTCAACAGGACTGCCGTCGCGCGGCCGATGCCGCTGGACGCGCCGGTGACGACGACGACGCGTGGGTTGCCGCCGTCCTCGGGCTGCGCGTCGCTCACGGGGTCAGCAGCACCTTGATGCAGGCGTCTTCCTTGGCCTGGAAGATCTCGTAGCCGTGTGCTGCGTCCTCCAGCGGAAGCATGTGCGTCGCGAGGTCACCGGTGCCCAGCGGGTCGGAGCCGTCGAGCACGAGCGGCATGATCTCGTCGACCCAGTGCTTGACGTTGCACTGGCCCATCCGGACCTGCACCTGCCGGTCGAACAGCTCCATCATCGGCATCGGGTCGGCCTCGCCACCGTAGACACCTGAGATCGAGACGGTCCCGCCTCGGCGCACGGCCTTCATCGCCGTGTGCAGGGCGTCGAGGCGGTCGACGGCGAACCGGTCGACCATGGGCTTGGCGATGGCGTCGGGCAGCAGCCCCACGGCGGTCTGCGCGGCCTTGGCCGTCGGCGACCCGTGCGCCTCCATGCCGACGGCGTCGATGGTCGCGTCCGGCCCCCGGCCGGCCGTGAGCTCGATGAGCGCCTCGGCGACGTCGTCGACCTGGCGGTAGTCGAGCACCTCGGTCCCCCGACGGCGGGCCAGCTCGAGCCGCTCGTCGACGAGGTCAACACCGATGACCCGTTCCACCCCGAGCTGCTGGGCGATGCGCGTACAGAACTGGCCGACCGGGCCGAGGCCGATGACGGCGAGCGTCCCGCCCTGCGGCACGTCGGCATACTTCACGGCCTGCCAGGCAGTGGGGAGGATGTCGGAGAGGTAGAGGTACTGGGTGTCCGGGCCGTCGGTGGGCACCTTGATCGGGCCGAACTGCGCCTGCGGCACGCGCAGGTATTCGGCCTGGCCCCCCGGGACCGAACCGTAGAGAGAGGTGTATCCGAACAGCGACGCGCCCTTGCCCTGTGACGTCACCTGGGTGGTCTCGCACTGTGAGTAGAGGCCACGCGTGCACATGAAGCAGGTGCCGCAGGAGATGTTGAAGGGGATGACGACCCGGTCACCCGGCTTGATGTGGGTCACCTCCGGTCCGACCTCCTCGACGATGCCCATCGGCTCGTGGCCGAGGATGTCACCGGGGTTCAGGTAAGCACCCAGCACCTCGTACAGGTGCAGGTCCGACCCGCAGATCGCCGTCGAGGTGACGCGGACGATCGCGTCCGTCGGCTCCTGGATCACGGGGTCCGGCACCTCTTCGACCCGCACGTCGCGCTTGCCTTGCCACGTCAATGCCTTCATGGGTGGATGCAGTCCCCTCGTCGACCATCGAGCCGGCACTTCCGGCGTCGTGGTCGACCTACCCGGTGCGCCGCACGGGCAAACCGGGGCCGGTCGCCGCGCGAACGACCAGCTCGGCCACCTGGTCTGGCTCGGTGTACAGGTTGTTGTGCGAGCCCGGCAACGTCGACACCTCGACGTGAGGCGTCAGCGCCGCCGCCGCAGCGAGCCGGTCCAGCCACCACCGCGGGGCGTAGCTGTCGGCCTCACCGGCGGTCAGGGTGAGCGGCAGGACCAGCCGCCGCACCCGCGCCTCGGGAGCGTCACGCATCCCCGACCGCAGGATGTCGACGACCCCGAGACGCCCCCGGGCCACCGAGGGCGCGATGACCAGCTCGCGCAGGGAGTCGCGCCGGTATGCCGTCAGGGTCGCCGCGGCGAGTGGCGGGAACCGGCGCTGACGGGGGACGAAGGTGGGGCCGGCGAGGACGAGGGCTAGGTTGGGG
>JALZBI010000058.1 GCA_030947565.1 Actinomycetota bacterium | reverse complement strand
GCCAACCGGATCGCCTCGTTGAAGGTGCCGACCGAGACGCCACACGCACGACGCAGCTCCTCCTTGGAGCCGAGCCGCTGGCCGGGCTCAGTGGCCTCCGCGAGCCTGACGAGCCGGGCCGCCGCCACATCGGTTCGGGTCTGACGCGGCGCCTCGACCGATCGTAGGGCCGAGAGGGCGGTGCTATCGCGCGAGCTCATGAGCATCCTCTCCAGAAAGATCATGATGAATGTAGCGGAACTCTTGACACGGCGTAGGGAGCGCTGCACCATCATCTTATTCATCATGATCGTTTGCATCGGTAAGCCGATACCGGCTTCCGGGAACTGGGGTAGACGTGCGGATCGGCAACGTGGCAGGTCGGCTGGTGGTCCTCGTCGCAGGTCGGGCCGTGGATGTCGAGAAGGCGAGCGACGGCGAGTTCTCCGCCGACCCGCAGGCGGTGTACGACCGGTGGGACGACTTCCGCGCCTGGGCGGCCGACGCCACGCTGCCCGAAGGCGACGCGTTCGACCTGGCTCAGCTCGAGTCGCCGGCACCGGCCCCGAGGCAGGTGCTGGCCATCGGGCTGAACTACCGCGAGCATGCCGCGGAGTCCGGCTACGCCGCTCCCGAGGGCGAGCCGCCCGTCTTCACCAAGTTCCCCTCATGCATCGTCGGGCCCTTTGCCGAGATCGTCCTGCCCGAGGGCGGCCACACCGACTGGGAGGTGGAGCTCGTCGCCGTCATCGGCCGACGCGCATACCAGGTAAGCATCGACGACTCGCTCTCCTACGTCGCCGGGTATGCCGTGGGTCAGGACATCTCCGAGCGAAAGCTGCAGATGGCGGCGACACCACCCCAGTTCAGCCTCGGCAAGTCGCTTCCCGGGTTTGGGCCGGTGGGTCCCTGGCTGGTCACCCTTGACGAGCTGACCGATCCCAACGACCTCCAGCTCGGCTGCGCCATCGACGGGGAGACGGTCCAGTCCAGCCGGACGAGCTCGTTGATCTACTCGGTGCCAGACCTCGTCAGCCGGCTCTCGTCGAGCCTGGTGCTGTTGCCGGGCGACGTCATCTTCACCGGTACGCCCTCAGGCGTGGGGCTCGGCCGCAGCCCGCAGCGGTGGCTCGCTGCGGGGGAGGAACTGACGAGCCACATCGAGGGGATCGGCGAGATGCGTCACACCTTCGTGGCCTCGCCCGCGTAGTCCAGCTCGGCCCCCGCTTCCAAACTTTTTCTCTCCAAGGACTAGGCGATGGCGCTATGTGGGTCCCGCTGCGCGGTGCCGCGACAGACGATGGGAGCATCCCGGTGACGGTTCAGTCCACTCCTGCCGAGGCGCCCCTGACCGCTGACCGCGGCGCGTCTCTCGTCGTCGACCACCTCACCAAGCGCTTCGGCGGTGTCACGGCCGTCGACGACCTGAGCTTCGAGGTGGCGACCGGTGAGGCGCTGGCGGTCATCGGACCCAACGGCGCAGGCAAGAGCAGCCTGCTGAAGATCCTCGCCGGGGTCTACACGCCCGACGCCGGACGCGTGGAGCTCAACGGCGCCCGGCTCGACACCCGGTCAGCCACGCGGGTCGCCCGGATGGGCATCAGCCTGGCGCATCAGGTCCCTCGGCCGTTCAAGGGGTTGACCGTCCGCGAGAACGTCTCCATCGGCGCACTGTCCTCGCGGCGCCGGACCCGGGCAGCGGCGCCGACCGCGGTCGAGGAGATCCTCCACACGTGCGGCCTGGCGCCCAAAGCCGCACTCGAGGCGGGACGGCTTCGGCTGCTCGACCTCAAGCGTCTCGAGCTGGCTCGCGCCCTTTCGACCGACCCCTCGCTGATTCTCCTCGACGAGGTCGCCGCCGGCCTCAACGGTCGGGAGCTCGACGACGTCATCGAGCTGATCCGGACCATCCACTCGGCGGGCCGCACTCTGGTGCTCGTCGAGCACGTCGAGGGAGTCGTCGCCTCGCTCGTGGACCGGGTGCTCGTCATCGACTGGGGCAAACGGGTCGCCGAGGGCACCCCCGCGCAGATTTCGGCGAACCCGCGCGTGCGCGAGGTCTACCTCGGTGCCGGCCACCAGCACACAGCGACGCCGGCGGAGCCGGCCATGTCGGCCATTCCGACGACACCGCTGCTGACCGTGGAAGGCGCCACCGCGGCATACGGCGACATCGTCGCCCTGCGCGACGTGACCCTCACCCTCGCGGCGGGGGAGACGGTCGCGGTGCTCGGCGCCAACGGCGCCGGCAAGTCGACTCTCGCGTCAGTGATCAGCGGCCAGCTGCGGCTGCGCTCAGGTGTGGTGCGTTTCGATGACACCGATGTCACCTCGATGCCGTCGTACCAGCGAGCTCGGTCCGGCATCGCCCACTGCCCGGAAGGGCGGCGGATCTTCGCCGATCTGAGCATCGACGAGAACCTCGAGCTGGCCGTGCCGTTACGGCTACCGCGCGCGCAGCTCGACGCACGCAAAGCCGTCGTGCGCGACATCTTCCCGATCCTCCGTGACATGGCCCATCGCCTGGCCGGTACGTTGTCGGGAGGCCAGCAGCAGATGGTCTCGATCGGCAGGTCGCTCATGGCCGAGCCCCGCGTGCTCGTCCTCGACGAGATCTCCCTCGGTCTAGCGCCGGTCGCCATCGACGCGCTCTACGACGCCCTCGCCGTCATCCGCCAGCGCGGCATCGCCATCCTGCTCGTGGAGCAGAACGTGCACCGCAGCCTCGCGGTCGCCGACCGGGTCTACGTCCTGGAGCGAGGCCGGATCACGTATGCCGGCGAGCCGGGACCGCTGAACGACGAGGCCACTCTCCACGAGTTCTACTTCGGCCGCTCCGCCGCCCTTCCTACTCGCGCCGACCCCACCACCTACACCGCGCGCACGTCTCTCCTTCCCACGCACACCGGCCCCACCCATACCGAGCCCATCCCCAGCGAGGACACGTCCTCCCCCGAAAGGACCGACCTGTCATGACCCCCCGTTTACTGGTGCGCGCGGTCGCGATCCTCGCCGTCGCGCCGCTCTCCCTCGCCGCCTGCAGCAGCGGGACCGCCGACTCCCCGTCCGGTGGTGGCGCCAGCGGGGGTGGAAGTGGTGACCCGGTGATCCTCGGGTCGAGTCTGTCGATGACCGGGTCGCTGGGCCAGTTCGGGGTCGCCTTGAAGTCCGGCTATGAGCAGCTGGTCGCCGACGTGAACGCGGCTGGCGGCCTTGACGTGGGTGGCACCAAGCGCCCGGTGAAGCTCGTGGTCCTGGACAACCGCAGCGACCCCAACACCACCACACAGCAGGTGCGGGAGCTGGTGCTCAATAACTCCGCGGTGGCGGTCCTCGGCGCGTGCACGCCCCCGGTGGTCATTCCCGGCGCGCTCGCGGCCGAGCAGCAGAAGGTGCCGTTCGTGACCTCATGCAACCCGGTGAATGCCTTCCAGGCCGGCAACCCGGCCGGCTGGAAGTACTCGTGGGACCTGTTCTTCAGCGAGAACGAGCAGGCCAAGCACGCGATGCAGAGTCTCGCCAAGACCGACAGCAACAAGAAGCTCGCCCTGTTCACCGACAACGAGCCGGACGGCGTCGCCGAGCGGCCGCTGTACAAGGCGGCCGCAGAGGCCGCCGGTCTGACCGTCGTCGGCGACTACACGTTCCCGGTCGGCACGACGGACTACTCGTCGTTCATCAACGATGCAAAGTCAAAGGGAGCCGATCTCGTTGCCGCGCAGATGATCCCGCCGGACGGCATTGCCCTGTGGAAGCAGATGAAGGCCACGGCGTTCTCTCCGAAGGCGGCCTTCGTGGCCAAGGCGGCGACCGGTGCCAGCTGGGGGCAGGCGCTCGGTCCGGTCGCCGAGGGCACGTTGACCGAGGCCTGGTGGTCGCCGCAGGTCGGTAAGGCGAACAGCGCGCATCTGGTGGACACGCTGGGCAAGACGTTCGCCGGCAACTTCTCCGACCTCAACATCTCCGTGCTCGGTTACACGACGGCCAACATCACCACGGACGCCATCACGGCAGCCGGCAGCACCGACGCTGATAAGGTCAACGCCGCGCTGGCCAAGACGGACAAGGACTACGCCAACGGCCGGATCAAGTTCGACGACAAGCACACTGCGGTCCTGCCGTTCCTCCTGCTGATGCAGTGGCAGGGCGGCAAAGTGGTCCAGGTCGATCCGGCCGTCGAAGGGGTTACCTTCCAGACGCCCGTCAAGGGTCTGAGCTGATCGAGCATGGATCTCAACGCAGTCGTCAACGGCGTCCTCATCGGCGGCTTCTACGCCGTCGTGGCGCTCGGGCTCTCGCTCGTGTTTGGTGTGCTGCGTCTGATCAACCTGGCCCACGGTGAGATTCTCGTCGCCGGCGCCTACCTGACCTACGTCCTCGGCACCTCGTTCGGTCTTAACCCGTTCGTCGCGCTCCCGTTCGTCGTGGTCGCTGTCGGAGTCCTGGCCTACCTCCTGCAGCGCTATCTCCTCACGGGGCTGCTCGTCACCCGTCCCGACGGCGCCATGGTCGCCACATTCGGCCTGGCGCTGTTGGCTCAGGGGCTGTTTGCACAGTTCTTCACCTCACAGCCGCGGTCCCTCGACAGCGCGCTCTCGACCTCGGGCTTCACGCTCCTCGGCGTGCAGGTGCGCACGATCTACGTCCTGGCGTTCGTGGTCGGCGCGGTGCTGTGCGGCCTCGCCCACGCCACCCTCACCAGGACCCGCCTCGGCGCCATGGTGCGCGCCTCCGCCGCTGACCCGGCCACGGCCGCCTTGATGGGCGTGGACACCGCCCGGGTGTATGCCGCGGTGTTCGCCGTCGGTTCGGTCATCGCCGCGGTCGGCGGGGTCCTGGTCGGGGTCACCTTCAGCGTGACCCCCACGAGCGGCACGTCCTACCTCATCGTCGGCATCGCCGTCGTGGTGCTCGGTGGGGTCGGGAACGTCCTGGGCACTTTCCTCGGCGCCATCCTCCTCGGTCTCGTGCAGTCTTTGGCGGCAGCGCAGTTTGGCGGCGGCTACCGTGACCTGACCGTCTACCTGCTCTTCTTCCTCGTCCTCGCGGTCCGTCCGCGGGGGCTGTTTGCACGGAGGGTGGCATGAGCCGGACAACTGAGCGCGCCGACGTCCGCTCCACCGACGGTCCGCCGCCGCCGCGCGCTGCGACCAGGAGGACCCTGCCCATGTGGGGTGGCCTTGCGGTTCTGCTTGCCCTCACCCTGGTGCTGACCCAGGCCAACCTAGTCCTGACTCGCTATCAGCTCGACATCGCCACGACACTGTTGACATTCATCGCGCTGGCTCAGGCGTGGAACATTCTCGCGGGCTACAGCGGCCAGTTCTCCCTGGGTGCCAGTGCCTTCGTCGGCACCGGGGCCTACGCCACCGGCTTGGTGCAGATCCATCTGGGGGTCTCGTTTCCGATCGCTCTGGTCGTCGCGGCGGTATGCGGTGGCCTCCTCGCCGCGCTGCTCGCCTGGCCCCTTTTGCGCCTTCGCGGTGACTATTTCAGTATCGGCACCCTGGCGGCGGCACTGGCCCTGCAGGCGTGGATGTTCAACTGGGAGTTCGCGGGCGGGTCGACCGGCATCAGCCTGCCGATCAACGCCGTGCCCGGTCCGGTGCCGGTCTTCCGGGTCGCCTGCATACTGGCCGGGCTCGCCATGGCCACGGCCTACTGGGTCTCGCGGTCGACGTTCGGTCTGCGCCTGAAGGCGGTGCGCGACCACGAGAGCGCGGCGACCGGGCTGGGTGTCTCGGCCTTCCACCACCGGCTGGCCGCCCTGCTGGTCAGCGGGGTGCTGATGGGTTTGGTCGGCGGCGTTGTCGCCCTGCAACAGGTCAGCTTCGAGCCTGCGGGGATGCTCGGCATCGAATGGACGATCAACGCGCTGCTGATGACGATCGTCGGGGGCATCGGCACCGTCATCGGTCCAGCCGTGGGCGCCGTCGTCGTCTACTACCTGCTCACCAAGCAGCTCGCTGGTTACCAGAGTCTGAGCATCGTCATCGAGGGCATTCTGCTGATCGCCATCGTCCGCTTCGCGCCCAAGGGCCTCTGGCCACTGCTGGTCGCCGGCGTCCACCGGCTGACCCGCACCCGGAAGAACGACAACGAAGGAACCGCACATGGAGACGTTTGATGTCGCGATCGTCGGCTACGGCCCGGTCGGCCAGCTGCTGTCCATCCTGCTGGCCGGGCAGGGTCATCGCACCGTCGTCCTGGAGCGCTTCCCGGCGCCGTATCCGCTGCCGCGGGCGGTGCACTTGGACCACGAGGTCGCCCGCATCCTTCAAACCGTGGACCTGCGGTCCGACCGCGACCAGGTCATCGAGCCCTACGACAACTGGTACGAATGGCGTAACGCGGAGCGGAAGACGCTGCTGAAGGTCGACTGGCGCGGCGTCGGCCCCTCGTGGTGGCACACCTCAAACTTCTTCTCGCAGCCCGAGCTTGAGCGCGAGCTCGACGCACGTTCACGGGCACAGCCGTTGGTCGAGCTGCGGCGCGGGTGGACGGTGACGGACGTCCGCCAGGACGCCGACGGGGTCACGCTGACCGCCGCGGTGTCCTCTGCCGCCGGGGCGGGCGACACCCAAGAGGTGCGGGCGCGTTACGTCGTGGGCTGCGACGGCGCCAACAGCGCCGTCCGGCGACAAGTCGGGCTGACCGTCACCGACCTAGGCTTCTTCTTCGACTGGCTCATCCTCGACATGATCCCGAACGAGCCGATGACGTTCGACCCACCGGCCTGGCAGCTGTGCGACCCGGCACGGCCGACGACCATCGTCCCGGGTGGCCCGGGACGGCGCCGCTGGGAGTTCATGGCCCTGCCCGGCGAGGACGTCCAAGACCTCAACAAGGAGGAGCGAGCCTGGGCGCTGCTCCAGCCGTGGGGGGTGACCCCGGGCAACGCGACGATGGAACGTCACACGGTTTACCGGTTCCAGGCGCGCTGGGCGCACGAGTGGCGCAAGGACCGCGTCCTCATCGCCGGTGACGCGGCGCACCAGATGCCGCCGTTCGCCGGACAGGGCATGTGCGCCGGTCTGCGTGACGCCTTCAACCTCGCGTGGAAGCTCGGTCTCGTGCTGGACGGCGTCGCATCCGACGCCATGCTGAGCAGCTACGGCCCCGAGCGGACTCCGCACGTTCGCCACTTCATCGACATGTCGATGGAGCTGGGGCGAGTCATCTGCGTGCCGGACGCCGAGGCGGCCCTCAAACGTGACCGGGACATGATCGCCGCGCTCGAGAACGACAGTCTCGCACCGCCGGCTGCGTCTCCGCCTCGTCTGGGCCCTGGACTGTTCGCTGCGGGCGACCCGTCGGCTGGCTTGCTGTCGATCCAGTCCCAGGTTGTCTACCAGGGCCGGAGCGGCCTTTTCGACGACGTGGTCGGGCGTGGCTGGTTCGTCCTGTGTCGCGGCGCTGCGCCCACCCTCTCGCCGGCAGCAGCCGGGGTCGGCGAGCGGCTGGGCATCCGCGTGCTGTCCATCGGCGGCGCCGGTGTCTCGGGAGTCGACGTGGTCGACTCTGACGGGCGCTACGGACAGTGGTTCGACGAGCTGTCGGCCGAGGTGGTCGTGGTCCGTCCGGACTTCTACATCTACGCCGCATTGGGGGCAGCCTCGGGACTTGACGCCGCCCTTGAGAGCCTGGGCCGCGCGGTCGAGGCACCGGCACTGGCCCACGCATGAGGCACGTGATTGAGGCCGAGCCACGCATGCGAGCTAAGAATGACCACCTCACCAACGTCCACCGGCAACAGGTCGACGGCGCCTCGGCCGTGGTGCACTCGTCCTACCTCATGGTGCGTGAGCATGAGGGCATACCGGTGGTCGGCGGCAGCGGCTGCTACGCCACCTCGCTCGCCGACAGCGGCGGCGGCTGCCTGACCTGGCATCGCATCACCAGAGACATGTTCGCCCGAGCCACCGGCTCACCCAGCACCAGCACCACCAGCATCCCGAACCACCAGCATCCCGAACCATCAGCATCCCGAACCACCAGCATCCCGAACCACCAGCAACAGGAAGCGAGCCCGCCATGCCGATGCACCGGTTGACCTCGATCACCATCGGAGTCCCCAACGTCCGGGAGACGGCCGAGTACTACCTTGACTTCGGTCTCATCCCGGCCAAGGACGAGACCTTGTCGGCTTACGCGGCGGAGGGCCTCACCGCATCCGAGGAGTACCGGTTCTCCACCGTCGACGGCGGTGAGCAGCTGCGGATCGTCTCCTCGCCGCGGCGCCGGCTCGTCGAGCTCGGCATCGGGGTCGAGGATCCCGACGATCTCGGCACGATCTCCTCCAAGCTCGAGCGGCTGGACGTGGCCGTTCGCCGGGACGAGACCAAGCTGTTCGCCCAGGACCCCGGGTCCGAGGTCAACGTGCGGGTGGAGATCGCCGACAAGCTCGACCAGGACCCCATCCCGTGGCCGGCCACGAACGGCCCAGGTCGGTTCGACCGGCTCAACGAGCGAGCGCCAGGAGCGTTGCGAGAAATAGGCGTGCATCCCCGCAAGCTCGGCCACGTCGTCATCGGGTCCACCGACCAGGAGGCCAGCACGAAGTTCTTCACCGACGGGTTGGGTTTCAAGGTCAGCGACCGGGTGCCGTTCCTCGCGGCGTTCATGCGCTGCTCGACGGATCACCACAACGTGCTCGTGCAACAGGCGCCCGTCAGCTACCTGCACCACACGTCCTGGCAGGTCGAGGACGTCGACGAGATCGGACGGGGTGCGACGGCGATGCTGAACAAGGACCCCGAGCGCCACGTCTGGGGGTTGGGCCGGCACTTCGTCGGGTCCAACTACTTCTGGTATCTACGCGATCCGGCCGGCAACTTCTCCGAGTACTACAGCGACATCGACTGCATCGTCGACGACCAGCTGTGGACTCCCGGTGTCTGGGAGGGCGACGCCGGCCTCTACAAGTGGGGCCCGCCGCCGCCGGCTTCCTTTCTCGCGCCAGAGGACCTCGCCGGGCTGATGGCCGGCGCCCACAGCGCCGGCTGAGAGACCCGTGGACCGACGACGCGTGCCGGTGCTCATCGCGGGCGCTGGACCGGCCGGGTTGGCTGCCGCTGCCGAGCTCGCGCATCACGGGGTCCGCTGCCTCGTCGTCGAGCCGCGCCGCGAGGTCAGCACCGACCGGCCCCGGGCCAAGACGACGAGCATCCGCACCATGGAGCACTTCCGGCGGTGGGGCGTCGCCGACGCCGTGCGCGCCGCCGCCCCGCTCGCCCCGACATGGTCCGATCGTGTCGTCTTCTGTGATGCACTGACCGGCCACGAGATCACCCACTTCGTCAGGTGCTTCGGGCTCGGGTACGCGCGGGACGACCGGTTTGCGGAGGGCGGCCAGCAGATCCCCCAACCACTGATGGAACGGGTTCTGCGCGAGCACGTCGCCGCTCGGCCCGAAGTAGAGCTCATGCTCGGCGCCCGCGTGGAGTCCTTGACGCACGACGAGCGGGGGGTCAGCGTCGAGGTTGTCCGCGATGACGGGCGCACGGTCCCCGTGTTCGCCGACTACGCGTTGGGCAGCGACGGAGCCAACGGCGCGGTCCGGCGCAGCTTGGGCGTCCACTACGTCGGCCGTTCTGACC
>JALZBI010000057.1 GCA_030947565.1 Actinomycetota bacterium | reverse complement strand
CACCACCGAGCACCGAGCCGAGGATGTCGCCGAGCCCGCCTCCGCCGCCCCCGGTCGCCGCCCCGGCTGCGCCGCCCCCGGTCGCCGCCCCGGCTGCGCCGCCCTGGAGCCTCTTGGCCAGGTAGGCCATGACGATGGGGGCGAGGATCGGGAGCAGCTTGGACATCACTCCCGAGCTGGCCCCGGGCGCCGCACCGCCGAGCCGGGCGACGACGTCGTTGGTCTGCTCGCCGAAGACGTTCTGGACGATCTTCTGCCCGTCGTGGGTGTCGATCTGGTCGACGGGGGCACCGAGGGCGGTGCCGTCGTGCTGCTGCAGCGCGCCGGCCAGCGACGCGGCCCCGGCGGGATCCTGGGCGTTCGCCTGCATCCCGCCCAGCAAGGCCGGGATCGCCGCCCTCGTCGCCTGCTCCGCCTCGCTGCGGTCGACGCCCAGGGCGGCGGCAACCTGGTCCATGGGTACCTGGCTGACGATCTGCTCGATTTCCGACATGTTCGCAGCCTACGCGCGACCCTCGGGCCGCTCCAGATCGTGGCCAGGCGCCCTCGGACAACCGGGTAGGTCTCGTCCGCGACCAGGCCGTGCGCCTCTCGGTGACGGTGTTCGCCGCGTCACGCTCTCGGCGAGCGCCGCGGCCGACGCATACCGGCCCCTGCTCGAACCTGCCCACGTCGGCCTCACCGCTGAGGAGCACCAGGCGCGGGCTGAGGTGTCAGCGTCCGGCACCCACCCGAGCAGCGGGTCGAGGAAGGGGTCCCGCTCGGCGAGCACGCCACCATTCTGGCCGCCCAGGGACCTCGCCGAGCCGACACCGAGAGGCATGTGACGCGGGAGGATCCGCCACACCCCGGTGTGGTGATCCTTCCCGCTAGCCGGTCAGAGCCGACCGGGCTCAACGCGGTCAACCGGTGAGCGACCGGGGTAGCCGGACGATGCGGTCGTCTCCCGGGCGGGGCGTCCCACGAGAGGTGTTGTTCGTGACGACCCAGACGTTGCCGTCGGGGCCGACGAGCACGTCGCGCAGCCGCCCGTAGTCGCCCTGCAACAGCCGCTGTGGCTCCTCGGTCGACCCGTCGGCGCCCACCGGGATCTTCCACAGCGACTCGCCCCGGAGCGCCGCCATGAGCACGGCTCCGTCGGGACCGATGGTGATGCCGCTCGGCGACGCATCGGCCGTCTTCCACTGCCGGACCGGGTCGACGAACCCCTCCCGGCCCTGCTGACCCTCGACCGTCGGCCACCCGTAGTTCGACCCCGGCCGGATGACGTTGAGCTCGTCCCAGGTGTCCTGCCCGAACTCGCTCGCCCACATCCGCCCGGACGCGTCCCACGCGATCCCCTGTGGGTTGCGGTGGCCGTAGGACCACACGGGCGACCCGGGAAACGGGTTGCCCGGGGCCGCCGCGCCCTCGGTCGTGAGGCGCAGGATCTTGCCGGCGAGGCTCTGCCGGTCCTGGGCCAGTCCCCGGTTTCCGGTCTCACCCGCCGTGACGTAGAGGAACCCGTCCGGACCGAACGCCAGCCGGCCGCCGTTGTGGATACTGCCCTTCGGTATGCCCGTGAGCAGGGTGCGCTGCGCGCCGAGCCGCCCGCCGTCCATGGCGATGGCCACGACCCGGTTGTCGGAGGCGGCGGTGAGGTAGGCGTAGAGGACCGGGTTGCTGCCGTAGGTCCTGCGGTCGACGGCGAGTCCCAGGAGGCCACCCTCCCCACCGGCGGCCACGCCCTCCACCGTGCCGATGACCGACGCCCCGCCGCGCAGGTCGAGACGCCGGACGGTGCCGGGGTCTCGCTCGCTGACCAGCACCCCCCGGTCGGGCAGCACGACCACGCTCCAGGGGGTCTGGAGACCGGTAGCGATGTCGACCGCGTCCTCGAGCGGCTGCCTCCCGGAGGACCCGTCCCCGACCGTGGGCGGCGAGCCGTCGGGGCCCCGACCACCCGGTCCTCCCGGCGGGCTGCCCGGCGGCGTGCGGCAGCCGGCCAGGGCCGCGGCTCCGACGGCGCCCAGCCCCAGAACGGCCCGGCGCGACAGGGCGGAGGGTCGGGGCGAGGGGCCGGCGTCCGTCATGCCCCATCATCACCGACGAGGCCGGCGGGTAGGTTCGCGCCCATGCTGGTCGCCTCTCTGCCGGACGAGTCCTGGATCGCCGACGTCGGCGCCGTGCCGGGCGTCGAGATGGTCCCCTGGGACCTCCACGAACCGCTGCCCCGGGCCGACGACGTGTCGTTCGTGGTGCCGCCGTACATCGACCGGAGGGCGCGGCTCGAGCTGCTGTCGGAGCTGCCCGGGCTGGCGGTCGTCCAGCTGGTCACGGCGGGGTTCGACAACGTCACACCCCACCTGCCCGAGGGGGTGACGCTGTGCAACGGCGGCGGCATCCACGACGCGTCGACCGCCGAGCTGACCCTCGCCCTGATCCTGGCGTCCCTCCGGGGGATCCCCCAGTTCGTTGTGGCGCAACAGGAGTCGCGGTGGATCAGGACGCGGATATGGGACGCCCTCGCCGACCGGAAGGTCCTGGTCGTGGGCTACGGCAACGTCGGCCGCGCGATCGTCCGCCGGCTGCTGCCCTTCGAGGTCGAGGTCACCGCGGTGGCCAGCCGGTCGCGGGACGGCGACGAGCTCGTCGACACCGTGCACGGCATCGACGAGCTGGCCGCGGTCCTGCCCGAGCAGGACGTCGTCGTCCTCATCACCCCGCTCACGGAGGCCACGGAGCGGCTCGTCGGCCGGGAGTTCCTGGCGGCGATGAAGGACGGCGCGCTGCTGGTCAACATGGCCCGCGGCAAGGTCGTCGACACCGACGCGCTGCTCGCCGAGACGGCCAGCGGCCGGCTTCGAGCCGCCCTCGACGTCACCGACCCTGAGCCGCTCCCGGCGGACCACCCCCTCTGGCGGGCTCCGGGTGTCCTGATCTCGCCTCATGTCGGTGGGGCGAGCACGGCGTTCCGTCCGCGGGCGGTCGCGCTGGTGCGCCGTCAGATCGAGACGTATGCGGTCGGCCGGCCGCTCGACCACGTGGTCTCCGGCTGACCCGAGTCCAAAGCCGCGGCGAACCCCTGGCGTCTGTCGGAGCCCGGGTGGACACTGCCGCCATGGTGGATACCGAGACGCGGCCAGGGTTCGAGACGGTGGTGGCCGTCGGCACGCGCAAGGGGCTGTGGCTCGCCCGCAGTGCCGACCGCATCCAGTGGCAGGTGGAGGGGCCGCACTTCCTCATGAGCGAGGTCGCGGCGGTGTGCTTCGACCAGCGCCGCGGTGACGGGCGGATGCTGGCCGGGGTCATGTCCTGGCACTGGGGGCCGACCGTCCAGGTCAGCGACGACGGTGGCCGCACCTGGAGCGAGGAGGAGCATCGGGCCATCGCCTTCCCCAAGGACGACGACACCGCGCTGAAGCGGGTCTGGCAGCTGACGCCCGACCCGCACGACGCCGACGTGGTGTGGGCCGGCTGCGAGCCCCACTCACTCTGGCGCAGCGCCGACCGGGGAGAGACCTTCGAGCTCAACCGAGGGCTGTGGGAGCACCCGCACCACCCCGAGTGGGGCGACGGGTTCGGTGGCGGCGCCGTGCATACCGTCGTCCCCAACCCGGTCGACGCCGACGACCTGCTCGTCGCGATGAGCGCGGGCGGTGCCTACCGCAGCAGCGACGGCGGGTCGTCCTGGCGCCCGTCCAACACGGGGATCTCCGCCTACTTCATGCCCGACCCCTACCCCGAGTTCGGCCAGTGCGTGCACAAGGTCGCCCGCGACGCCGTGACCCCGACCCGCCTCTACGCGCAGAACCACCGGGGGGTCTACCGGTCCGACGATGACGGCGAGACCTGGACGTCGATCGCCGACGGGCTGCCCACCGACTTCGGGTTCACGGTGGTCGCCCACCCGCACCGTGGCGACGCGCTGTGGCTCATCCCGGTCGTCAGCGACGGTGAGCGCATCCCGCCGGACGGCCGCCTCCAGGTGCAGCACAGCACCGACGCCGGTCGGACGTGGACGACGCAGACGACCGGCCTGCCCGAGCCCAGCTACACCGCGGTCCTGCGCGACGCCGCCGCCACCGACGGGGCGCAGCAGCCCGGCCTCTACTTCGGGACCCGCAACGGCGACGTGTTCGCCTCCTTCGACGAGGGGTCGTCCTTCACCCGCGTCGCCGAGCAGCTGCCCGACGTGCTCTGTGTCCGCGCGGCGGTGCTGGGATGAGCGCGACCCCAGACGGGACGTCCACCGCGCGAGTGGTCCTGCCGGGGATGCTGCGGGATCTCACCGACGGCGTGGGCGAGGTGGCGACACCGGTCGGAGCGGAGGGCTCGGAGCTGGGCGCGGTGCTCGACGAGGCCTTGGGGCGCTGGCCGCGGGTCGCGTCCCGGCTGCGCGACGAGAGGGGTGAGATCCGGCGTCACGTCAACGTGTTCGTCGACGGCGAGGACGCCAAGCGGGGCGACGGTCTCGCGACCCGGGTGCGGCCGGGGTCCGTGGTGCACGTCATCAACGCCGTGTCCGGCGGCTGAGGCGGTCGCTCGGTTGGTCGACCGGCGGTCGAGGACGGTCAGCCGGTCCACTCGCCGGTCGTCCAGGCGCGGTCGAGGACGGTCAGGTAGGCGTCGAGCTGAAGGCCCTGGGCGGCCAGCCAGCCGTCGTCGGCGTAGGTGCGCTCGTACCGCTCGGCGGGGTCGCACATGAGGGTGACGACGCTGCCCGGCGCGCCGGCCGTCCGCATCTCGCAGGCCAGCCGCAGGGCGCCGTAGAGGTTGGTGCCGGTCGAGCCACCCGCCCGGATGCCGGTGCGCTCCCGCAGGAACCGCATCGCCGCGACCGAGCCCGCGTCGGGCACCCCGAGCATCCGGTCGACCACCGTGGGGATGAAGCTCGGCTCCACGCGCGGCCGACCGATGCCCTCGATCCGTGAGCCGCGGCTGCCGTCGGTGGGGCGCCCCTGGAAGGAGGGGAGGAACGCCGAGCCCTCCGGGTCGACGACGGCGACCCGGGTGGCCAGGCCGCGGTAGCGGACGAACCGGCCGATGGTCGCACTCGTGCCGCCGGTGCCGGCGCCCACGACGACCCAGGTCGGCACCGGGTGCCGCTCGTGGGAGAGCTGCTCGAAGATCGACTCGGCGATGGTGTTGTTGCCGCGCCAGTCCGTGGCCCGCTCGGCGTGGGTGAACTGGTCGAGGTAGTGGCCGTCGCAATTGTCGGCGAGCTGCCGGGCGACCTCGTAGACCTCCGACGGATCCTCGACGAGGTGGCAGCGGCCGCCCTCGCGCTCGATGAGGTCGACCTTCTGCTGGCTCGTGGTCCGCGCCATGACCGCGACGAAGGGCAGCCCGAGCATCCGGGCGAAGTAGGCCTCGGACACGGCCGTCGACCCGCTCGACGCCTCGATGACCGTGGTGCCCGGGCCGACCAGGCCGTTGCAGATGGCATACAGGAACAGCGAGCGGGCCAACCGGTGCTTGAGGCTCCCGGTGGGGTGGGTCGACTCGTCCTTGAGGTAGAGGTCCACCCCGGCGTCGACCCAGCCGGGGGGCAGGGGCACGGCGACGAGGTGGGTGTCGGCCGAACGGTTGGCATCGGCCTGGATGCGGCGCACCGACTCATCGACCCATGAGCGGTCGATCGCCCGGTCGGCGGTGACGTCGGTGAGGGGACGGACGCGAGAGTCCAGGCGGGTGTCCACGGCCCGAGCCTAGGGGCGCCTCCTTGGCTGGGGATCTGGATCGCGGATGGGACTGGGGCCATGCTCGTCCCATGAGCCGAGTCAGTGACGACCGCACGCTCGTCCTCCTGCGACACGCCAAGACCGAGCAGGTGCCAGGCAAGGCCGACCATGACCGGGAGCTCACCGACCGGGGAGTGCAGGACGCCGTCGCCGCGGGTCGGTGGCTGCACGACCAGCGCATCGTGGCGGACCTCGTCATCTGCTCGACGTCCCTCCGGACCCGCCAGACGTGGGAGCACGCCGCTCACGGCGGGGGGCAGACCGAGTTCGTCGAGTACCGGCGCGCGGTCTACCAGGGCGGGACGTCCGGCGTCCTCGCGACGGTGCGCGAGGACGGCGGCGACGTGCGCACCCTGGTCGTCGTCGGCCACGCCCCGTCGGTGCCCGACCTGGCCAGCGCGCTCACCGACGGGCAGGGCTCGCGCGAGGCGCACCTGGCCATGGGAGACGGCTTCCCCACGGGTGCGCTGGCCGTCCTGCGCTACGACGGCGAGTGGCCCGACCTCGCTCCCGGGTCGGCGAGCCTGGAGCGCTTCCACGTCGCCCGGGCCGACGACCAGCCGCTCGACGCGTACTGAGACCGGGGTCTCGCCCCGTGGACACGGTTCTATGCTCGACGGATGACGACGACGCCTGACCTCAAGCCCCGTAGCCGCGACGTCACCGACGGTCTCGAGAAGACCGCCGCTCGAGGGATGCTCCGGGCCGTAGGGATGGGTGACGACGACTTCGCCAAGCCGCAGATCGGTGTGGCGAGCTCGTGGAACGAGATCACCCCCTGCAACCTGTCGCTCGACCGGCTGGCCGGGTCGGTCAAGGACGGCGTCTTCGCGGCCGGGGGCTACCCCCTGGAGTTCGGCACCATCTCGGTCTCCGACGGCATCGCCATGGGGCACGAGGGAATGCACTTCTCACTCGTGTCCCGCGAGATCATCGCCGACTCGGTGGAGACGGTGATGATGGCCGAGCGGCTCGACGGCTCGGTGCTGCTCGCCGGCTGCGACAAGTCGCTGCCGGGGATGCTCATGGCGGCGGCGCGGCTCGACCTGGCCTCGGTCTTCCTGTATGCCGGGTCGATTCTCCCGGGCATCGCCAAGCTCTCCGACGGCACGGAGAAGCAGGTGACCATCATCGACGCCTTCGAGGCCGTCGGGGCCTGCATCGCCGGCACGATGTCGCGCGAGGACGTCACCGCGATCGAGCGCGCGATCTGTCCCGGCGAGGGCGCCTGCGGCGGGATGTACACCGCGAACACCATGGCCTCGGTGGCCGAGGCCATCGGGATGTCGATCCCCGGGTCGGCGGCTCCGCCCGCCACCGACCGCCGGCGCGACGGGTTCGCCCGGAAGTCGGGTGAGGCCGTCGTCGAGCTGCTGCGCCAGGGCATCACCGCCCGGCAGATCATGACCCGACCGGCGTTCGAGAACGCCATCGCGGTCGTCATGGCGTTCGGCGGCTCGACGAACGCGGTGCTCCATCTGCTGGCCATGGCCCATGAGGCCGACGTCGACCTGTCGATCGACGACTTCAAGCGGATCGGCGCCACGGTGCCGCACCTGGCCGACGTCAAGCCGTTCGGGCAGTACGTCATGACCGACATCGACCGGGTGGGTGGGGTGCCGGTGGTGATGAAGACCCTGCTGGACGCCGGGCTCATCGACGGCGACTGCCTCACCGTGACGGGCAAGACCGTGGCCGAGAACCTCGAGGGCATCAACCCGCCCGACCCTGACGGCAAGGTGCTGCGCGCACTGCAGCAGCCCATCCACAAGACCGGCGGGCTCACCATCCTCACCGGGTCGCTGGCTCCGGAGGGCGCCGTCGTCAAGTCGGCCGGCTTCGACTCCGACGTGTTCCGCGGCACCGCCCGGGTGTTCGACGGTGAACGGGCGGCCATGGACGCCCTCGAGGAAGGGTCCCTGGAGAAGGGCAACGTCGTCGTGATCCGCTACGAGGGGCCCAAGGGAGGCCCGGGCATGCGCGAGATGCTGGCGGTCACCGGGGGCATCAAGGGCGCGGGGCTGGGCAAGGACGTGCTGCTGCTCACCGACGGGCGCTTCTCGGGTGGGACGACGGGCCTCTGCGTGGGCCACGTGGCGCCCGAGGCGGTCGACGGTGGGCCGATCGCCTTCGTGCGCGACGGCGACACGGTCATCCTCGACGTCGCGGCCGGCACCCTCGACCTCGACGTGCCGGCGGACGAGCTGGCCCGCCGCGCCGAGGGGTTCAAGCCCCCGGAGCCGCACTACACCCGTGGTGTGCTCGCCAAGTACCGCAAGCTCGTCGGCAGCGCCAGCAGGGGCGCCGTCTGCGACTGAATACCCTTCCCTTCCCTCGCCTCCCTCGTTGGAGGTATATCCGAGACGCTAGAGCGCTCGGATATACCTCCAACCGGGAAGAAGGGGGACCGGCTCCGCGACGTCCGGCCCCGGAAGGCAGCGGGTGTTCCGACTTACGCAGGCGTAGCCTCGACCTCATGACGACGACCTGGTCCGAGACCGACCTGCTCCGCGAGCTCAACCCGGTCGTCGAGGGCGAGCTGAACCGTCACCTCAAGGTGGCCAAGGAGTGGTTCCCCCACGAGTACATCCCGTGGAGCGACGGACGCAACTACGACGGGCTCATGGGTGGCAACGCCTGGAGCCCCGACGACTCGCCGATGAGCGACGTCGCCCGCAGCGCGCTCGTCGTCAACCTCCTCACCGAGGACAACCTGCCCAGCTACCACCACGAGATCGCGACGATCTTCGGCCGCGACGACGCGTGGGGCGCCTGGGTGCACCGCTGGACCGCGGAGGAGGGCCGGCACGGCATCGCCATGCGCGACTACCTGCTCGTCAAGCGGTCGGTCGACCCCACGGAGCTCGAGCGCTTCCGGATGACCCACATGTCCCAGGGGTATGCCGCCGACCACGGCGACACGATGATGCACAACCTGGCCTACGTGTCGTTCCAGGAGCTGGCCACCCGGGTGAGCCACCGCAACACCGGCCGCTACACCGACGACCCGATGGCCGAGCGGCTCCTCGCGCGCATCGCGGCGGACGAGAACCTCCACATGATCTTCTACCGCAACCTCATGGCCGCGGCGATCGAGCTCTCACCCGACCGGGCGATGCAGGCGATCCTCGACGTGGTCACCGGGTTCAAGATGCCCGGGTCCGACATCCCGGGGTTCCAGCGCAAGGCCGTCGAGATGGCGGTCGCCGGGATCTACGACCTGCGCTCGCACCGCGACGAGGTCGTCATGCCCGTGCTGCGGTTCTGGAAGGTGTTCGAGATGGAGGGCCTGTCCAAGGAGGGGGAGCAGGCTCGGTCCGAGCTGGCCACCTTCATGGACGACCTCGACAAGCAGGCGGCCCGGTTCGAGGACAAGCGCGACACCTTGAAGTCCCGGATGAAGATCGGCTGAGGGCCCGACGGGGTCGTCCCCCGCTGACTGCCACGTCGGCCGGTCCGGCATCCGGACGACTGGTCGGATGGTGAGACGGGGGTGTCCGCCGGTTGACACCGGTGGCCCCCGGAGAGCACCGTTGGCTCGTGGCCCGAGTCCTCGTACTTCACCAGCGCGTCTGAGCAGGCGACCCCGCCGAAGGCTCGACGCGCTGCCCCTTCTGTCCCACGGGACCGGAGGGTTTTTTTGTGGGGACGCGAGGGCCGCGACGCGTCCCGAACCATGACCCGAGACCCGACCGTACGTCCGACCAGAACCCGAACCGACGAAGTGGTGGACCCAGTGAGCAACGGAGCGCAGCCCGTGCGACCGACCCCGGCCGACCTGGCACAGCACGCACGACCGCGGCCGGGCGTCCCGTCCGCGTCCCCCGCCACCCCCGGTGCCGCCGTTCCGTCCGCCGCCGCGGCCGCCGGCAC